>NZ_JAQUHV010000022.1 GCF_028681615.1 Sulfuricurvum sp. | reverse complement strand
AGATGTCTAAACGACAATTAGCAATGGTAATGGACCTGAACAAATGTATCGGGTGCCAAACATGTACCGTAGCATGTAAAACGCAATGGACGAACCGTAACGGTCGTGAATATATGTATTGGAATAATGTTGAGACCTATCCGGGTACCGGTTATCCTAAAAACTGGATGGAGTTGGGCGGCGGATTTGATGCTGCCGGCGATCTTCAACCGGGTGTTATCCCTAATCTTGAAGCCGATTACGGGGTGCCTTGGGATTATAACTATGAGTCTTTGATGGGCGGTATGGCAGATAGCCAACACTTCCACCCTCACGTTTCTCCTACATGGGGACCAAACTGGGATGAAGACCAAGGTGCGGGTGCATTCCCGCAAGACAACTATTTCTTCTATCTTCCGCGTATTTGTAACCACTGTACAAATCCGGGTTGTTTGAGTGCGTGTCCTCGTGACGCGATCTTCAAACGTGAAGAAGACGGTGTTGTTTTGGTTGACTTGGATCGTTGTCAAGGGTACCGCTATTGTATCGCGGGATGTCCATACAAAAAAATCTATTTCAATCCGAAAATCTCTAAATCAGAGAAATGTATCCTTTGTTTCCCACGTATTGAGCAAGGTTTGCCACCGGCATGTGCACAACAATGTGTTGGACGTATCCGTTTCGTAGGATTCTTGGATGATGAAGATTCACAAGTATATAAATTGGTACACAAATACAAAGTAGCGATCGGTTTGCGTTCTGATTACGGTACACAACCGAATGTATACTATATTCCTCCGACCGAGTCTCCTGCTAAATTTGATGCAGAAGGGAAAATCATCGAAGGTTCAACGCGTCTTCCTATCGAAGAACTTGAAAAATTATTCGGACCTGCGGTACATGATTCAATCGCAACATTGAAAGCAGAGATGAAAAAACGTAAAGAGACAGGTGTCAGTGAATTGCTCGATCTTTTGATCGCATATCAACACTCCGATATGTTCCGTTTGGACAACAACTACTATCAACAAGTAGCGAAAGAGAACAAACGCAATCCATTGGCTCCGGTAGATACACGTTATCTCGCCGGTAAGTTTACTAAAGCTGGAGGACACCACTAATGAAAAAGATTCTTACTTCTATACTTTCGTTGGGTCTTGCAGCTTCTGCGGCGCTAGCCGCAGATACAATTACAGCGGTAAAAGTAAGTGATGTTAATGATGCTGCCTCATGGGCAAAAGCAAAATTTTCAAGCGTGACACTGTATCCGCAAACTGCCGTTCATATGAATGATAAAAAAGCGAATGCGGCAAATGCAGACGATAAAGCAAAAAAAGCGGATGTTGCCGCATTATATGATGGAAAAAACATCGCGTTGATGGTCAAATGGGCTGACGGGTCGAAAAGTGTTCAAGGTGCTTACTCATCTGACACATACAGTGACGGTTTTGCGGTTCAATTTGCCGGAGCAACTAAAGGTTCTCAAGCCCTTCCGTATATCGGGATGGGTTCAAACGGCCGTCCTGTTGTTGTTCATTTGCAAAAAGCAACTGAAAAAGTATATGAGCCAAACGGCAATAAAGATGTATCGACACAAATTAACCGACAGCAAACTGGTGTATTCGGTCAAGAACTTGCGGATTACGATGCAAAAGTGGCTTCTTTGGCAAAAACCGATTACGAGCGTGTATTTGTAGCGGAAGGGTTCCGTTCATTGACAGAAATCAAAGATGGTTCCGTTAAATCAAATGCTTCAATGTCATATGCGAATAACGGCTGGAGCGGAACTGTTGTACGTCCGCTTAAAGATGACTATGTCAATTTCAAAGGAACGGTTCCGGTTGCTATCGCTGTATGGGATGGAGACAAAATGGGACGTAACGGTTTGAAAAACCTCTCTTCATGGGTAGCCGTAAATTTGGAAGGGATGAAACCTGATACAAAAGTTGTTGCTGAAGTGACAGAAGAATCAAAAGGTAACGCAGAAAAAGGAAAAGTGGCACTAGATGCAAACGGTTGTGCAGGTTGTCACCAAATCACGTCTAAAGATGCCCCGAGCTTTATGGGACCATCATTGGCAAACGTGGGTGGTTACTCAACTGTTGCGTATCTTCGTGAGTCAATCTTAAAACCGTCTGCGGTTGTCGTACCAGGTTATAATCGTAATGCACATAGTAATACTCCTTGGTATACAATTGAAAAAGGTAAACGTATTTCAGCGATGACTGACTTTAGCTTTTTGGACAAGAAGACGGTTGAGGACATCGTAGCGTACCTCAAAACTCTCAAAGCGGAGGTAGAATAATGAAAAAGATTGCATTGTTATGCGCCGTGCTGGTATTCAGTGCGTTCGCAGGTGAACCTGAAGGGCAAGAGTTCGACGGGTTATTGACAACTCCAGGATGTGCGGCTGAAGGTTCATTCTCAAGCTGTTATTTGGAAAACTACAGCTGTGGTTCAGACGGATGTTTTAGAAAATCAGAACCGGGTTCGATGAAAAAAGTGCCATTGGCATTGTTCCAGCACAATACCGGTAAAACATACATCGTAGATGTAACAAAACTAAAAGCATCAGAACTTGGTGAAGGGTACAATAAAAACGGTGTTGTTATCGTCGGAACGCTTGATGAAGCGACCAATACGATTCATGCAACTGAGTTTAAAGCTCCCCCTCCACCGAAAAAATCATTCTTTAAAGGGTGTTTATAACACCAGCCTAACCCCTCTTGGGGTTAGACTCTTAATTGTCTAAACTTTGCTGTCTCAAAGTCCTCATATGACACAATCCTGTACTTTTTTTAGGAACAATTGATGAATAACGAATACCGTCTTTATATCTATGCCTTTTTATCGCGTGTTATGAGCAATATCCCAGACCGTCGTTTTATCCATGACCTCATAAGCAATGATGCACTCTTGGAGATTATCGGTGAAGAGACGAAAGCGTGGATGAAATCAACTGATGTTGAAGCACTGTATGATGCTCTGAATATCGATTATACCTCAATGTTCATCCTCAATACACAACCTGTAGAATCGTTTGTATTGGATGCTAAAAATGAGACCCTTGTCGGATTGCAAAATCCGGTTATGGGCTTTTATTTTTCACACGGATTTGAGGTAAATATGAATCAAACGGACATTATGGCACCGGATCATCTGGGAATAGAGCTTGCGTTTATGCAAACCTTGGTTTATCGTAATGAGATGCAACCGCAGAGTAAGTTTTTGGAAGAACATATCATTCCGTGGGTAGTGCCCTATATGATGGGAATGCGAAGTATGGCGGACACCCCTTTTTATAGAGAGATCTGTGATTTTACCGTTGAATTTTTGAGTGCGGATTACGAATATTTATCACAAAGTGCTACACATGGGTAATATGAATTTCATCCAAAAGAGCAATCTTTTTAGTTTTACGGCTACACGATGTCTGCGTAACGAATATTTTCATAATGATTGTCATATATGTATCGATTTGTGTCCAAAAGGGGCTTTTCACATTGTTCGCAACAAATTGACACTTTTTGAAAATGAATGTGTCGGATGTGCGGGATGTATCGGAAGTTGTCCGACGGAAGCGTTGGAGATTGAGAGTTTTGATCCGAACGGTTTTGCCGTATCGTATCAGGATCAAAAAGAGACAACGCTTTCATGTAAAGTCTCGACGCCGTGTTTAGGTGTTTTTGACGTCGAACATTATGCCGTCATGGCATTACGTTCAAATAGAAGCGTACAATGTGATCTGAGTCATTGTGAAGGGTGTGTCCTGAACCAAAACGGAGTTCTTGGCGAATCGATCCGTTCAACAATCGAAGAGACCAATGTATTGTTAGAACAAATCGGGGTGGAACACCGTATTGATACGATAGAGGTTAAAGAAGAGCAGAGTGAGCGCCGTGCATTGTTCCGAAAAGGGATTGAAAAGGTTAAAACATCCATTGTGAATACGAATGAATCCCAAGCTCATATCGCGATGACAACCGCACATCATAAGCTCCCAGATATGAAAATGCCGCTCAAACGTATTTTGCTCAAAAATTCGCTTAAAGAGCGGGTGGGAGATATGGAAAAAACGACTTTTGAAGGGCCGAGTTCTTTGTTCTTTAACAAACAAATTGATTTTCAAAGCTGCACCAACTGTGGGGAGTGTACACAATTCTGTCCTACGGATGCATTATTCCCTACATCCGATAAACAGGGAATCTTTTTCAGTCAAGGAAAATGCATCGGATGCGGTATTTGTGAAGACATTTGTAAACCTAAAGCAATCAGCGGAAAAAATGAATTTGATTTTGTGAGTATCGCATTTGAGCGAGCAGAGCAATTGGTTCACTATGATATGGTGATGTGTCATGAATGTCGATGTCCGTTCCCATACAAAGGGGGAGACCCTATTTGTGATCGATGCGACAGTTATACAAAGCAGTTTAAAAATATGTTTACCATGGCTAAAGATTTATAATCTTAGTTTGCGGTGAACGTGCCGAATCTTGAATAAGATTCGACTCTCTAAGAACGAACGGAAATTATTTTTTCTCCATGGCGTCTTTTGCCCCCTTGATCGCACCGTTCATAGCCGACTTGGCTACACTCCACGCTCGGGTCCCCATCGCTTTAGCTTCTTGAGCTGATTTTGATTTGAGTAATTTATTACCGCGCTCCGTAACTCCTTTTTTAATTTTTGCGAGTTTGGTTCTGAGCAATTCGACGGTCTCTTTAGAGAGGTGTTTAAGCTCATCCGAACCGGATGAAAGTTCATTATTAATCACTTCAAGCTGAGCGATTAATATCGGGTCATTATGTGCATTCAAACCGTGTATGATCTGGGTATAGAGGGTATCGACATTGTCAAGTTCCATTTCGATCGTTTTATATTCGTCACGATAAAGCGCTTTGACCTCTTCGGGAACATAAAGGAGATACTGATGAAATTTTTCGATAGAGCGAAGCAATGCATTGTGGATTCCGTGCAGTGTCCCGCGTAAAATAATCTCAGCTTGATTCGGAGACGCTTCAGCAATATTGAGTGCATTTTGGAGAATACTTGCAAGGATCCGGCGTATTCGCGTTGCATTGAGGACATTGGCGTTAAGAGCGGTGAAGGTGATCTCTTTAATGATCTCTTCAAGGGTCTCTTCGGTATCGATCCCTTTTTCCAGTGTTGTAATAATGGCACTCTCAGTAATCTCTTCGAGAATTTCCAACAGATCAATCGATTGGAGTTTCACTTGATGGAGCTTTTCAAGGGTCTCTTCATTGCCGGATAGATGTTTTTCCAACGCATTGTAAAGGTTATACTTGAGGTGCTGAAGGTCTTCACTTTTACGTGCAATTTGGCGTTCGATGCGCTCTTTTTGCGCCATGAGCTCTTCAAGTTCACCATAGAGCGTATGCCCTTCTTCTTCAATCATGGCTCCGGTAAAGATACGAAGTTCTTGGAGTGAGAGTGCATGGGGAGAAGTTGCCCATTCACTTTCCAAAGCACCGACCATCTCAGATACTTTTGCATCGATTTCACCGGTTGTGAGAGAGTTATAGCGGTTTTTAATATCCCGTTTAAAGGTTTCTAGATTCATATGTTTCCTTTAGAGTACCATTTTAATATGAGGGTGCGCCTTGAGCGTTTCGAAAAAATAGGTTCGTTCGTCTTCATTATGGATTAATAATTCTAAGTTCATGCTGATGTATTTTCCGCTACGGCTTGTATTTGAAGGATTTAAAGAGTATTCCCGTGAACTGAAAATTTCCATCGCAGCAATCTCAATGCCGGCACGTTCGTGTGCAACGACCTTATAGCACCATTTGCACGGATATTCCAATTCAAGCTTTTGAGTTGTTTCGTTGATAATCACCACTTTTGCCTCCTGATTTGGTTTCAAGCTGAATAGGACCCAGCACCATCGATTTGTCAATGGCTTTAAGCATATCGTAGATGGTTAAAAGCCCGATGCTGGTGCCGGTAAGCGCCTCCATTTCAACTCCCGTCTGACCGCTCAATTTTGCCGTAACCGTTAATTTGAAGCCGGGTAAATCGGGCAGCTCTTCGATGTCGCAGTGAACCCCGCTGAGGTTCAGCGGGTGACACATCGGGATGAGGTCGGACGTTTTTTTGGTACCCATAATGGCGGCTACTACCGCAGTCTGAAGGACGGGCCCTTTTTTTGCGGTTTGGTTTATGACTGCTTCGAAGGCGTCAGAGCTCATTGTGATAAGACCGCTGGCAACGGCAACGCGTGCAGTCGTATTTTTATCGGACACGTCAACCATTTTCGGACGGTCACGCTCATCTAGGTGGGTTAGGTTCATAATTAATCTCTTTTATCCTGTTTTTGAACCCCAAAGGAATAAAATCCCTTCGGCTACGCTGGCCGCAATGGCGCTAAAGCTTGCCTCTTTGAGGCAGAGGTATTATTGTTATTATAGCTAAGAGTTGTAAACCTTAATATGATTAAAAAATAATCATATTAAGGTTAAAAAATGGGCTATAGTTTTGCCATGAGACTTTGGGGCTGCTAAAGAGGGCAGGTAATGCCAGAGTGCTCATCATTATGAATATCAAAATAAGAAAAAAAAGGGGGATATACAATGCAAGATTTAGTACGAAGTTACGCTGCTAATGCCCCGTTGATTCAAAAATTTATCTTAACAACATTAGGAAACGTTAGTCTTAAAACACTGAATGTCCAACTTGTGGAACGACTGTACAAAACATTCCCGAGTTTGGAATTGCTGTATAAATGTGACGAAGGGTTTGTTCAAAATTCACCTAATATCTATTCGACGAGTAAAGAGGAACACCACCATATCGGAGTGGATCGTTCCTATTTGATCGATGAGGTGGCGATTCAAAAAGGATTTTATATCAGTGAGCCGTACATTTCAACGGCTACCCGTCATTTGTGCATCACCGTAGTGTATGCGGTAGGGGACGGATATCTCTTTTTTGATTTCCGGCTTCGTAAATTACTGGAGCGGTTTGATCTGATCGAAAAAAACAATTTGTTCAAGTATATGAATCGGTCGTCGTATGCCATAATCGGCGGCGGATTGCTATTTTTCGGTGTGTTTGTCGTATTGTACGGATTTTATACCTTTGCCGGCTATCTGATTGCGGAAGAGCCTTTGAATATCGATGCGGTATTCAAGCCCATTATCGCATTGACACTCGGACTTGCCGTCTATGATCTGGGGAAAACGAT
This sequence comes from Sulfuricurvum sp., assembly GCF_028681615.1. Classification (NCBI taxonomy): domain Bacteria; kingdom Pseudomonadati; phylum Campylobacterota; class Epsilonproteobacteria; order Campylobacterales; family Sulfurimonadaceae; genus Sulfuricurvum; species Sulfuricurvum sp. Next base: position 21,184 of record NZ_JAQUHV010000022.1, on the reverse strand, counting down.
TTTTGAGCAGGAGGTGCTGCCGCGAACACAGCATGTGAGTGAAACATTCAATGCGAAAACGCTGCTTAATTTCTCCGTATCGATCATTATCGCATTGCTCATCGAAGCGTTATTGGTTGTATTTAAAATTTCGATCCATAACTACAAAGACCTGCCGTATGCGTCGACACTGATCGCGGCACTGGCCTTTTTGCTGCTGGTCTTTGCCGTCTTTATTTATCTTGTCCGCAAAAGCGAGAAAGAGCCTCTTGATATTCGTGTGGATGATTGAGGTTTGCAAACGCCTCTTCATCTGTGAACTCAACGTATTTGGTTTCGCGTGAAGCGAGCAGTTTGCCTAAACGATGATCCCCTTCACGCAGCATTCGCTCAAACTCTTCGAGCAATGATCTGTGATAGATACCGCACAAGGGATGGGATCCTGTTGCCGTTTTGGCAATAACCGCGTCGAGTCCTCTCTCATCCGCATCGATTAATGTTTGGAACACTGCATTATCAATAAACGGGGTATCGACGCTGAGTACCATGATCCGATCATCCTCTATTGCACGAAAGGCACTGACAAACCCTGCCGTAGGGGCGTAATCGACCTCTTCGGGATCGAGGATGAAATCGGCATCAAAATCAAACTTGTCGGCCGTTTTGGTCGAGACGGAAACACGGGTAAAAAGTTTGCTGAGACGCTCATGCTGAAATTGTGTCAGTGTGGGAAACTCCCCAAACGGGAGCAACGATTTATCCTCTCCCATACGCGAACTTTTGCCCCCGGCAAAAAGGATGCAGTGCATATCAAACAAAATCAACTCCTATAGTAATGATGCAATTGTATCATGACCATGTGATACAGGTGATTTCGGCGTGCGAACCCAGACGCATCGGCGGCCCCCAAAAACCGATACCGCTGTTGACATAGATATGGCGGTTGTCTCCCAGCGAATGGAGCCCTTTTAGATAAGGCTGTGCCAATGAGACCAGATATCCGAACGGCCAGACCTGTCCGCCGTGCGTATGGCCGCTGAGGATGAGGGAGGGGGTGAACCCTTCGAGATATTCGATGTATTTGGGCTGATGGGCTAACAATAGGGTCGGTGCATCTGCCGGAATCCCTGCCATCGCTTTGGTAATATCCGGAACAAAGGTATTGCTGCGGTATCCGAAGAGATCGTATACCCCTGCAATATAAAAATCGTCAATTTTCATCGAGGTGTTTTCCAGAACATGGATACCGATCGTTTTCAGATACGCGATAGTGTCGCCTACGGAGTGGAAATATTCATGATTGCCTACAATGTAATAGGTGCCGTAGCGGCTTTTGAGGTTGCGAAGCTCGCCGATGGCATCTTTGAGCGTATCGATATGCGCATCGGTCAAGTCACCGGTTATTGCAATTAGGTCAGCATTGAGAGTGTTGATCGTTTCCACGCTTTTGGAGACAAAATCCCGCTCTATCAATCCCCCTACATGCATATCGCTGATTTGGACGATGCGGTACGCTTTGCCGCCGAAACGGTTTTGGCGGATATCGATACGGTTGAGGATCGGCTCTTTTGCCCCCTCCACCACACCTGCACCTATATAAGCACTTCCGAGGGTTAAAAACCCCAGATCGGTAGTGCGTTTGAAAAAGATCCGCTTCTCTTCTTTGAACGGAGCAATCCGCTGCAAAAGATGGAGCAGCTCATACAGAATGATTGCCATCAAAAGGATAAATCCGAACCCGATACTGAGGGAGAAAAGAAAGTAGAGAAATTTAGGGGGACTGAAAAAATAACGGCTGGAAAGATAACCCAAAACGGCGATCATGTTGGCGATCAGGAGGTATTTCAGCCCATGTTTGGTTGAGGGTTTGATGTGCAAATGGTTAACGATACGGGTGTACGCTAACGAGTGGATCAGACTAAAAAGAAGCGTCAGTATTAACGGAAATAAAATTTGCATGTTCATGCAACTATTGTAACGAAATATGGTCAATATATGAGGCTTGGAAAGGTAAGAATATCTCCTTCTTTTCACAAAGAGGAGATAAAGGGGAGAGTATTATTTTGCGAATGCCGCGGCGAGGATTTTATCCATTCCCGGAGTTGCACCGTCTTGGAGATATTGGAGCACAATCGGCGAAAATTTACCGACCATTGATGAATCCATTCCCAAAGCGGAGAATTGGGTTCCAACATTTCCCATTCCGAGCAATCCTGCCGGTGCGGCATTTAGAAGGGTTCCCGCTTGCGGTACTTGTTTCGTAAGGGTGGTGAAATCGCTCGCGCTCATATTGCCTTTGGCGTTATTGATAAGCGCGGCTGAGCCTCCAATCGCCTGCGTCGGAGTAACTCCGAGCGTAGTCGTGAGATTTTTGATGAGAGGGTTTGAGATCAGAGCACTGTCGGCGATAGGGGCAGCGGTTTGGGCTACCGGAGCCACGGTTTGCATTAAAGAGCCGAAATCAAAAGCTCCTGCCGTTTGTAATGAACCGAATAATAGTAAAGTTGCGAGGCTGATTGAACGCATGGTCATCTCCAAATAGTGTATTTTCAAAGTATAGCTGATCCAAAATATAACCCGTATTATATTTTGAGGCTACTCTATTGTACGATAAGAATGTAGGTAAATAGTTGTCATGAGAGAGAAATATGCTGTGATTTAATAACAAAAATAACTTAATTTTAGTTTGCTTATACTAAAATTGATCATACTAAATGTGAATATTTTTTAGAATTCATGATGATCGGCGAAGAAGATACCCAAACATTTACAGAGCTGCTGGAAGCGGTGATTAAAAAGGCGGGGGAGAGGGATGTATGAGAACAATAAAAACATGTAATATAAATTTAATAAGGCACTTTCGGATAGTAAATATTTTACTGTTATTTATGGGCTCATTGTCTCTCCATGCCGAACAATCAGTGCTTGGAGAAAAAATTGATTGTGAGAAGATAACACAAAGCAATTCGATCATGGTGAAAGAACACGCTATTTCTATTCTGACACACAGCAATATATTTAAAACTTTTGTCAAACAATATCCTGCGGATACTAAATTTTCGTTTCCGTTAGAGATGATCTCTATTCATGACGGTAAAAAATGCTTTATGGAAATATCAGCTTATGTAGATGAGACTGATCATTATTCATTGGTAGGCAGTTTTGTGGTGAAAGATGGGAATAGAGTGATGATTTCCAAAATAAATGAATAAACATCGTTATGCCGATTATCTGATGCTTCACTTCAGAATAACTTCAGCAAATTACACGTAACATGTCAATATTTCTAAGTTTTTAGGAATATAGTTATGAAGACGATCGATATCCATACTCACCTTCTCAGCAGCGATGTCGCGTTCCAACGTTCGTATGACAAAATAGCATTGCGCTTTTTTGCCAAAAAGTTCGGGATGAACCCCAAAGCGCTCGCGCGTGATCCGTACGGCGAATATACCCGCGCGCTGGTTGAGTCGGTCAGAAGCTCTCAGCACGTCGAGAAAATCGTCCTCTTCGGTGTCGATGATCGGGTCGATGATATGGGGAAGAGTCTGCACAAAGACATCACTGTCTGTGCGACCAATGAGGACGTGGCGGCACTATACCGGGGGAACGAGGATGTCATCATTCCATTTTTCTCGATCAACCCCAACCGCCCCGATGCGCTCGATCTCATCGACCGCTACGCCGATGCTGGATTTGCCGGAGCGAAGTTTTTGCAAAACTACTGGGGGGTTGATACCCGTGAAGAACGTTACCGCCCCTATTTCGACAAACTCGCACAGCGCGGTCTGCCGCTGATCGTCCATGTGGGAAGTGAAAGCAGTGTCCACTCTTTTAAATCGTGCGAGAGTATCGAGATGCTCGATCATCCGCTGGAAGCCGGAGTGCAGGTGATCTGTGCCCATATGGCGCTGAGCTATGAGCCGAGACATATTTTTAAAGCTTTCTCCAAAAATCCGAAACATTTTAACGACGAGTATTACATTCTCATCGATATGCTCAAAAAGCATCCGAACCTCTACGCCGATATCAGTGCTCTTCTCACTCCCGTACGGGCAAAAGTATTGCGCCATCTGAGCCGACAGAGCGATATCCATCATAAGCTCCTCTTCGGTACTGATTTCCCCGTACCCTTTAGCATGGTACTCAACAGCTACGATCTGCCCTATCGCAAACGTTTCGAGCTTTCGCGCGAAGCGAATCCGTTTGACCGCTATGCCAAAGGGATACTGGAATATTTCCCCGCTGAGAATCCTATCTATACCAACTACACCAAACTATTAGGAACAACCGCATGAAAACCAATTATACCGATGTACTTCCACCTGAGTGGAAACCGATGTCCGATATTTTTACCGCGCTGGGGGATGAACACCGTCAGCGGATGCTGATGCTATTCGAACCCGATGAGCGGCTTACCGCCGGACAGATTGCGGATGCCTCGACACTGGCCCGTACGACCGTATCGCACCATCTCAAGATTTTACGTCAGGCTGAGGTGTTGTTGAGCGAGAAAAAAGGGAAAGAGGTGTGGTTTTGGATCAATAAGCCTCTGCTGGAGCAAACGTTTGGAAATGTACTGAAGTATTTAAAAGGGAACAGCCAATGATTAAAGCGATTTTATATGTGATCGTCCGCTTTTTGTTTCGGGTAAAAGTGGTCGGAACGTTTCAGCGCGAGGAGAACCATACGGTCATCATCGCCAACCATCAATCATTTTTGGACGGATTGATTTTAGGGCTCTTTCTTCCGATCCAACCGGTGTTCGTTGTCAATACCGAAATTGCCAAACGTCCTCTTGTACGGATGTTTCTCTCGCTCAGCGAATATCTCGTCGTTGATCCCGCCAATCCGATGGCGGTCAAGCAGATCATCCGCCTCGTTGAGAGCGGACGCCCTGTGGTTATCTTCCCTGAGGGTCGGATTACGACGACGGGGAGTCTGATGAAAATCTATGAGGGGTCCGCATTTGTCACCCTGAAAACCGCAGCGACGATCCATCCGGTCATCATCGAAGGGGCGACGTTCAGTACCCTTTCGCGTATGGGGGGCGATTATCCGACCCGGTGGTTTCCTCAGATCACCCTCACGTACTGTACTCCGACAAAACTGACAATAACGGAGGGGGGAACGGCTCACCAAAGACGTACCAAGTCGGGCGAAGCGATGCGGACGCTGCTGCAAAAGTGCCTCTTCGAATCACGCCGAGCGAATACGCTGCACGGAACGTTTTTCGATGCCGTTGATATGTATGGCAGTTCCCGTAAAATCATCGAAGACACCAAACAGATCGAATACACCTATCGTCAACTGCTCACAATGACGCTGGGGATGGGACGACTGCTGGGACGTCACAGTGCCGCCGGGGAGACGGTCGGAGTGCTGATGCCGACGGCGGTGCCGACATTGGCACTGATATTAGGGCTCAGCTCTGCGGGGAGAGTCCCTGCAATGCTCAACTTTACCGCCGGAGTGGACGGTCTGCAAAGTGCGTGCGAGGGTGCCGTGATCAAAACGATCATTACCTCAAAAGCGTTTGTGGAGCAGGCTAAATTAGAGAGCAAACTGAGTGCATTGCACGGTGTCAATATCCTCTACCTCGAAGATCTCAAAGAGGAGATGACACTGTCTGATAAACTTTGGCTTATGGGATATGCACGCTATTTTCCGCGAGACGTGAGTGTTCACTCCGATCCCGCGTCGCCTGCCGTTGTCCTCTTTACCTCCGGGTCTGAGGGGAAACCCAAAGGGGTCGTCCTTTCCCATGACGCTATTTTGGCAAACATCGCCCAGATTCGTGCTATCGTCGATTTCTCTACCGAGGATAAGGTGCTTAATGCCTTGCCGATTTTCCACTCTTTCGGGCTGACGGCAGGGACATTGCTCCCCATTTTGGGTGGGATACGTCTCTTTCTCTACCCGTCACCTCTGCATTATCGGGTTATTCCCGAGATCGCGTATGACCGATCGTGTACGATCTTGTTCGGGACGGGGACGTTTTTGAACAATTACGGCAAGCATGCCCATCCGTACGATTTTTACCGCTTGCGCTACGTCGTAGCAGGTGCGGAAAAACTCTCGGAGAATGTGCGTGATTTGTGGTTTGAGAAATTCGGGATACGGATTTTCGAAGGGTACGGTGCGACCGAAACGGCTCCCGTTATCGCGGTCAATACCCCTATGGCCTATCGAAGCGGCAGTGTCGGGCAGGCATTGCCGGGGATTGAGACGAAAGTGATCCCGGTGCCGGGAATCGATGCGGGGGGGATCTTACACGTCAGAGGTGCCAATGTTATGAACGGGTATCTGCGCTCGGAGCGTCCGGGATTCCTCGAAAAGCCGGCTTCCGATGCGGGCGAGGGATGGTACGACACAGGCGACATCGTCACCATCGACGAGGAGGGGTTTATCCGAATTTCAGGACGGGTGAAACGGTTTGCCAAGATTGCGGGGGAGATGATCTCCCTCGAGTCCGTCGAAAAACTGGCATTGATTACGTCGCCGAGTTTTTCGCACGCCGTCTCATCTCGGAGCGATGAGTCCAGAGGAGAGATGATCGTTTTATTTACCACGGATAAAGAGATGGGGCGTGATGCTCTGCAGCAGAATGCGCGAGTCCAAGGCTATCCCGAAATCGCCGTTCCGAAAAAAATAGTGTATGTTGAAGCGATCCCGGTGCTCGGTACCGGAAAAACCGACTATGTAACCTTAAAAACTATGGCAAGCGAGATCGTATGAGCAGCCCGATGTATCTGCTAAAAACACGCCGTTTCGCACCACTGTTTACGACCCAGTTTTTGGGAGCGTTTAATGATAATCTCTTTAAAAATACCCTTGCGGTCATTTTGACATTCCAAGCCGCAGAGTGGACGTCGCTCTCGGCGGGGCTGATCGCTCCGCTGATCGGTGCCGTCTTTATCCTCCCGTTTTTCCTTTTTTCAGGCTTAGCCGGGGAGGTCGCGGACAGCTTTGATAAAGCACGCTTGGCGCGAATCGTCAAAGTGTGGGAAACGGCGCTTATGATCATCGCTACCGTCGGGTTTAGTGTCCACTCTTTTGGCCTGCTCATGGCGGTGATCTTCGGGATGGGGATGCACTCGACGCTGTTCGGTCCGATCAAATACTCGATCATTCCGCAGCACATGGGGGAAAATGAACTGGTGAGCGCCAATGCCCTGGTCGAATCGGGGACATTTGCCGCAATATTACTCGGAACGATCAGTGGAGGGCTTTTGGCTGCCCATCCGAACGGCGGTGTGATCGCAGGGATTACGGGGAGTGCGGTTGCGATCATCGGTTATATCGCCAGCCGTCAAATCCCGACGGCCCCTTCGCTCACTCCCGATCAGCCGTTAACGTTTAATCTGTTTAATCAAACCCTGAACTCGGTTCGGCTGGCAAACGGCAATCGGGTCGTGTTTCTCTCGATCCTCGCCATTTCATGGTTCTGGCTCTATGGGGCGCTGCTGCTCTCGCAGTTCCCCTCTTTTGTGAAAACGGTATTGATGGGGGATGAAGCGACGGTAACGATTTTACTCAGCCTCTTTACGGTCGGTATCGGTGCAGGGTCGATGGCATGCGAACGGCTCTCTCATCATACGATCCGCCCGTCGTTGATTGTTGTCGGGGCGATAGGAATGTCGATTGCCGGCATCGATTTTGCCCTCAACGCCCAGAGCTTTCATGCCGTCGGTGTGCTCAACAGTAATCCCGAGTTTTGGCGCATCTTGGTTGATCTGGTGTTGATCGGGGTATTCGGCGGGTTGTACAGCGTCCCGTTGTATGCGATCATGCAAAACCGAAGCGATGCGCAAGTGCGTTCGCGCATTATCGCCGCCAACAACATCCTCAATGCATTGTTCATGGTCGGCGGTGCGGTGGCGACAATGGTGCTTTTGGAAAACGGATGGAGTATCCCGTCCATTTTTCTCATGATAGCGATCGCGACGGCGTTGGTTGCAGGGATCATCGCTTGGAAAATCAAACAGATAGGAGAAGGGGAATGAAGTGGGAAGATTTGAAGCGAAGCACGAATGTCGAAGATTTACGCTCTCAGGGCTCCGGAGGGCGGATGAACTTTGGCGGTGGAAGAGGGGTGAATCTGCTCATTCCGATTGTCCGATTTTTGATGGGGACCAATATAGGACGGATCGTTTTAGTGATAGGGGTTGTTGCGTATTTCATGGGGTACAATCCTCTGTCCTTGCTCGATACGCAAAGCCAAACACGCACTAACACGGCTGTTAGTAAATCGGACGACGACCGCAGTGTACAGTTTGTAGCCGCCGTTTTAGGGCAAACGGAAGAGGTTTGGACGAAGATATTCGAGCAAAAAGGGCTGACCTATCCCAAACCGAAGTTAGTGCTGTTTCGCGGAAGCATACAAAGCGGCTGCGGTTATGCCGACGCACAGGTGGGACCGTTTTACTGTCCTACGGATCAAAAAGTGTATTTGGATCTGAGCTTTTTCGATGAGCTTTCCCAGCGTCACAATGCCCCCGGAGATTTCGCCCAAGCATACGTGATCGCCCATGAGATCGGCCACCATATCCAAAATCAGCTCGGGACATTGGACAAAGCACATAGCGTCCAAGAGAGATCAAACAAGACCAAAGGGAATGCCGTACAGGTCAAAGTGGAGCTTCAAGCCGACTGCTACGCCGGAGTATGGGCTTACCACACCCAAAAAGAAAGAGCGGTACTCGAAGAGGGGGACATCGAAGAGGCACTTAACGCCGCCAGTCAGATCGGTGATGACACTCTCCAAAAGCAGGCGCAGGGATATGTCGTCCCCGATGCATTTACCCATGGAACGTCGGCTCAGCGGATGGAGTGGTTTAAAAGAGGGTTTGACAAAGGGACGTTGGAAGCGTGCAATACTGGGGTATAGCCCCAGAGAGATTATTTGATCGTTGCAGGGTCAGTGATATACCCCGTAATCGCTGAAGCGGCAGCCACGGCGGAGTTTGCCAAATAGACTTTTGATGAGCGTGACCCCATTCGTCCGACGAAGTTACGGTTGGTCGTTGCGACGGCGACTTCGTTGTCCCCCAAGATTCCCATGTATCCGCCCAAACATGCACCGCAGGTCGGGTTGGAAACAACGCCGCCCGCATCGATGATGATGTCCATGTATCCGAGTTTGGTCGCTTCGCGTGCGATACGCTGTGTTCCCGGAGTGACGATCAAACGGACATCCGGATGAACCCGTTTCCCTTTTAGGATTTCAGCGGCGATTTTGAGGTCGCTCAAACGGCCGTTCGTACAGCTTCCGATGAATGCCTGATCGACTTTGATGTTGTCGCTGACCGCTTGGGTGAGGCTGTGACCGTTGGACGGCAAGAACGGATAAGCGATGACCGGTTCGAGATTGGCGACATCGATTTCGAGTACCTGAACATAGGTTGCGTCTTCGTCGGAATAGTGGATTTTCGGTTCACGTGCAAGAGGCTTGTCGCTCAAGAATTCTGCCGTGATCTCGTCATACGCGACGATGCCGCTTTTTGCTCCCGCTTCGATCGCCATGTTACACATACTGAAGCGGTCATCCATCGTGAGGTGAGGGATCGTGCTTCCGACGAATTCGAGAGTGCGGTAGAGTGCGCCGTCAACACCGATCATGCGGATCACTTCGAGGATGATGTCTTTTCCGGTCGTGTATTTGCCCGGTTTGCCGCTGAGGATCACTTTGATAGACTCAGGAACTTTGAACCAGTTGCCTCCGGTAATCATTGCAAATGCCAAATCGGTCGAACCCATCCCCGTAGAGAAGGCACCGAGCGCTCCGTGCGTACAGGTGTGTGAGTCGGCACCGATGATGACGTCACCCGGAACGACCAACCCTTTTTCAGGGAGAAGAGCGTGTTCGATCCCCATGTCTTTTTCATCGAAGAAGTTTTTCATCTGATATTTTTTAGCAAAATCACGGCTGATACGGGCTTGGTTCGCCGAAGCGATGTCTTTGGCAGGAATGAAGTGATCGAGGACGATCGAAAAGCCATCCGGATTGGCAAGTTTTGTTGCGCCCGAATCTTCGAATGCTTTGATCGAGATCGGAGTGGTGATGTCGTTACCGATGACCATATCGATCGGTGAACGGACGATTTCACCTGCGTAAACAGGATGTCCGACGTGCTCGGAGAATATTTTTTCAGTAATCGTTTGACCCATAATAATACCTTCACAAGGGGCTAAATAGTGGCGCGATTATACCACAGCGAGTCTTAGCATTTTTTACGTCTGAAGATTAACCGTTGTTGAGGGTAAATTCAAGGGTCAAATCTATCTCTATGGGAAGCGAATCGCTCAGGGCTTCGGGTACCTTGACTCCCGACGCGGAGGCCACCGCCAGTTTGGCCGCTTCATGAAAGATGCTCTCCCCCTGACGTATCGATATGTTTTTGATAATCCCGGTATCCGTCAATGTAAAGCGGACATCCACCTCTCCCTCCATCCCTCTGCGTCGGGCTGCTGAGGGATATCGTAAGTGATGCTGAATGTTGGAGCGCAAAGAGGCGAAAAAGGAGTTTTTTAGGGCACTGAGATCGGCTTTTGGTGCCGGTTTGGCCGGACTTTGTGCGGGGGATTGCACCGCAGCGGTTGAGATCGTCGGTTTGGATTCGGAAACAGGGGCAGTAACGGCTGCGGCGCTTACCGGAGTTGCAACCGGCTGGACTTGAGGTGCGGCAGCAAGCGGTTTGATCGCTGCAAGAGGCGTCGGTTTTAAGGGTTCGGCCATTTTCGGTTTGGGCGTTTGCGGTACCGGTATCGGTGTTTGTTTAAGCGGCTGCGCCAATTCCGTAGGAGGGGAGACGACTTTGGAAGGTTGGGACAAAGAGACAATCGTGATGTGTTTGATAGGGAGAGCAAATGTTTGGGCTTTTGGCGTATGAAAGACGCTGAGTATCAAAAGGGCGAAAAGTGCCATCAATGAGTGAAATGCCACTGAAACCCCGAAGGCTTTAGATGTTGTATTCATAATCGTATCCATCCTTTAAAAATTGCGATCCCGATACCTGCCAGGAAGAGGGGCGCCAAGTGCTGTAAAACATTCCGGTACTGCGAGAGATGTTTCAGACTCTCTTTGAGCACCCGTGTGAGAACCACCGAAAAAAAGAAAAACCACAACAGTGTCGCACCCAGACCGAAGGCCGCTCCATAGGCTACCGCCCACGTAATTGAGGTGCTGGTGGCACTGAGCGTCATCATGGTAGCGACGGGTGCACATATGGACATGGAGAGGAACATTCCACTCAGGAATAGGGCAATGTTCCCCTGCGGAGCAGCGGGTGAAGTGTTGCAGCAAGAGGAGGAAGCTCTCAGTGAAAACCACAACCGTCCGGCGAGGATCAGGGTGACACTCCCGAGGAGATACCCCATTAATGTCGTGTCGCTGATGAGCGTTTTAATCATGGATGCCCCGAGATAGGCGATGAGGGAGAGGAAAATATAGCCGCTGATACGCCCCATACTTATCGGGAGCAGGACTTTCAAACTTTGTTGCCGCGTACTGCTGTTCGCCAAAAGAATCGGTGAGAGCAGCGGCATGCAGGTGAGCATGCACGCGGTCGCTCCATAGGAGAGCGCGACAATAAAGAGCGAAAGAAGCGTCATTGTTTCCATCGGCTCACTCTTTCCACCACTTATCGATTTTGATCCGTTTTTTGAACGACTCTTTGGATGAAGTGAGGAGAGTTACGGGACCGTATTTTAGGTTCATAACCCCATCATGCGGGCAAAATTCGACGCATCGTCCGCAGAGGGTGCAATCCGCGTGCGTAATATTTTTATGCTCTGTCGAATCTTGGATTTCGTAAATATCCATAGGACATGCTTTGACACAGTTTCCGCACGAGTCGCAATGCGAATCGCCGTTTTTAACGAGACGTAACAAGCCGATTTTTTTGAACAAGGTTTGCATCGGCAGCATCGGACAGATACGGCAAAACGGTTGACGGACGAAAAGGGCAAGTGCGACCATCAGCCCGAACATCAGATCGGCGATGAGGGAGAGAGCGAAATATCCCCAGGAAGCCTGAGAAATATAGATCTGAGACATATCGCCTCCCATGGCGGTTGTCATAATTCGGCTCGGGCAGATAGAGCAGTAAGGATTTCCCCATTCGTGCCCGAGAAAGCCGATACCCGTTAAAAGAGGGAGAATCAACACTAAAAAGAGGAAAATAAACCATTTGATCGGGCGGATTTTATTGACTGCTTCGCGCGAAAGGCTTCCGAGTTGGGTGAGTCCCAGTTTGGTACCGATCATCGTAAACACATCCTGAAAAAATCCGAGCGGACAGAGCCAGCCGCAAAACGCTTTGTTAAGGATGAGGATGAGTACCGCGACGGTTCCGAGAGTGATGAGGGTTCCCATCAGTGCCGGCAATACTTTTTCACCCTGGGTAAAGATGCTCGATACCCGGTGGTCCATCTGATGCTGCAACGGGATGAGGCTACAGAAGTCCCCTCCTTTCATGTCATACGCGCAGGAGAGGGCGGGGAGACTTTGGGTCAGCTTGTCTCCGGTGTAAAAGGTAGTGAAAATCATCGCACCGTAGACGAAAAAAACAAATGCGGTGAGTTGGATGACCCGTCGAAGGGCGGTGAGCGTTAACAGTTTATCCACGGGATACTCCTTGGTTTTTTTTATGTCGTCGGTAGAAGAACAATCCCCCTAAAAAGCCGATAAATATGGCTCCCGCCCCATAGGGCTGGGATTGCCAGTAATCATTCGGATTGAGACTGTAGGGCATGGTAAGCGTATTTTTATAGAGGGTGTCGCCTTCACGGTGTTGGGTAGTGAGGAGAAATTCGGAAGGTTTGTTTTCGCTTCTGCCGATTTGTACGTTTTTAAAATCATTTGGGAGGGTGACGGTGAATTTGCCCTCCGCATCCGTAATAACGCTTTGCGCGGGAGTGTTACGCGTTTCCAAGAATACTGTTGTATTTGCCAGAGGGTGATTGTGCAAACGAAGCACAAAATGGTACGATTTGGAGGCGGTGTAGCGGTCATGCTCACGGTGCAGAGGGTCCGGAACAATCTCCAAATCAGTTTTAGGAAGTGCGGTCAGTTTTGTCGGAGAGATTTTAGACGGACGCCCTTGCTGGGATAGATAACGGATGGCACTGTCGACTTGGTTCTCAGAACGATGGGTGAGAACGAGGGCATAATAACCGCCGATTGTGGCTTTAGGAAGCGTCAGTGCGGTATCGGTAAGGTTGAGGTCGTCTTTCGATAAATCGGGTGTAATCAGTGTTACCGAACCGTTCCCATCCAGATTCATTGCGTGAAGCATAGTGACTTCGCCCATACCGTGTCCCCCGTGTTTGCCTTGGGAATGCCCGCCGCCATGAGACATATGCGGTGCCCAATAAATAACTCCCTCCCCGTATCCCCAAAGGGAAGAGGCGAGAAAGAGTGCTGAAAGTCCTTTTTTCATACTGTCTCCTTAAAATTTAACGGATAAGCCTGCCGTATAGACACGCCCCGGATTGACCGTGATGGAGAGGTCTTCGGCATCGAAGATTCCGTCACTGTTGGCATCGCCGCTGGCACGTGCCGTGTTGTAGTAAAATTTATCCAGGACGTTATCGATTCGGGCAAACGCTTCGAACCGGTATCCGTAAATTTTGGCGGTGTAGTTTGCCAGCAGGTTGAGTGTTGCCTGTCCCGCAATCTCGATTCGGTTGAGTTCATCGGCATAATAGTTTGATTTTGCGTTGAGCTCGGTGGTGAGGAGAAGATGCTCGTTGTAGTTGTAGCCTACGCTGAGGTTCAGCGTATGTTTCGGAACGCGCGGGACGACATTTCCGGTGAGGTTATAGTGTTCAATCGTATATTGTGACGCAGGATTGGTCAGTGTCGAAACGTATGTTCCGTAAGAATTTCCCAACGTCAGGTTAAAGTTGTCGTACTGGGTAAATTTGGCATCGATAAAGGAATAGGCCACATCGAAGAAAAACGTCTCTTTTCGATCGGTGTTGAGGGAGAGCTCAAATCCTTTATTCCGCATACCTCCGATGTTATCGTATTGGGTTGCGGTGTAGAGAGGATTTGCCGGGTCGGTTGAGGCGTATTGCCCGACATTGGCCATAATGTAATCTTTACGGTCGATCATGAATACGGCCATGTCATAGTCAAACCAGGAGGTGTTCCCGCGGAGCCCGATTTCGTAGTTGTATGAAGTTTCGGGCTTGAGGGCATGGTTGCTTTCGACTTTGGTATTGGTCGGGTCGATATCCCCGGCAAAAAGCTGGCTCACCGTCGGTGTACGAAATCCGGTTGAGACATTGGCATACAGCGATGAGGATGGGGTGAGGGCATAGGTGGTACCGAGGCGATAGGAGCCGACATTGAACGTTTTTTTGATTTGGATGCTGTTGAGGGTGTCATCGTAATCCATCGTAATGCGGTCATATCGGGCATTCCCGGTCATGACCAAATCATTAGAGAGGGCGTATTTTAGCTCACCGTAGAGGGCGTAGACGTTTTCATCGGTTTCATCGTTTCCGGTGATTGTCCCCGCTGTTTTGATGTTGTTCGGATTCGAACAGGCGGTTGCTCCCATTCGGGTACAGTAGCTTTGCAAGATGTTGGTTTTGTTCTCATAATAGTTGTCCCGCAGATCGAGACCGAGCATCGTTGCAAATGTTTCACCCGATGTACGGAGTTCGCTTTTGATCCCTCTTTGGATTTGGAAATAGTCGTTATTGGTTCCGTATGCGTCATCCGCAGTTACTTTCGCTCCGGAAGTATCGTATTTGATCGGTCCACTGATGAAATTGGTATTGTCATTATATTGGTAGACATTGACGAGGAGATTGGAGGAATCATTGATCGTTTTCGCGTAAGTAAGAAAGTATTTAGCCAACTGAACGTCAAATTTACGGGCGTAATCACGATCTCCCGTCCCGTTGTAGGCACTGGTCGGGTTTGTTTCTGCCTCGGTCACCCCTTTGACGGTACCGTGGCTGTCTTTGTTCCGGTCGGATAACTCGATACCTGCGGTAATATCGCTGGTGTCATCAATGTAATACTGAAATTTCGAGTTGAGATATTTGTTGTCATATCCGCCGTTTTCCCAAAAACTGTCGCTTGTGCGTTGGCTCCCCTGCACGTAAAAATTATAGGTGTCCGTAGCGTATCCTCCGCGAAGGAGGTATTTGCGGTAATCAAAACTTCCCGCTTCCACCCCTACGGCGCTATAGCTGTTTTTCGCCCCTTTTTTCGTCGTGATGATTACCGCACCGCTCAGCGCATCTTCACCGAAAAGATACGATGCTCCCCCTTTGACAACTTTGATCGATTCGATGTTATCCAGATCGATGTTGACGCTTCCGGTCCGCTCAAATACGGGGACCCCGTCAATGACGACGGCAACGCCCGGTTTTTCTCCCATATACCGTTGATTTTCTACCCCTCGGATGTGGAGTTTGAATTTATCGCCTCCCGTTACTTCGGTTGTGATCCCCGGAATACGGTTGAGTACCTGTTGAATATTCTCTATATGCGCTTCATCAACGGTTTCGCCGGAAATAGTAGCGGTATTGGAAACTTCGGTCTGTTTTGAGGTGAAACGATCGTCGATCGTCGTCGAATCAATTCCGATGATTCCGAGATTTTCAGTTGCAAAAGAGGCGGTGACAAGGAGGGTAGATAATAAGATACTATGAGAGATTCGGCGGGGTTTGGACATCGCATTTCCTTAAGTTGAGTGGAATTAAGGGTGCGATTATGAAATAAAAGTGTTACATTAGTGTTAAGTAAATAAAATAAGAAACTATTAATAATTTATAGAGGGGGAGTGAGATTGCAAGACGACATTGTCACATTCCACTTCGTCGAAAAGTTTTTGAGAATCGTTTTAGGATCGTGGGGAACGGTGCAGTCGGAGCAGTCATGATGAATAGAGTTTTCATGCTGAAATACTTTTCCCTGCGGTGCATTGATCGCACAGTAGCTGTAGCGGATGATCCCCTCCTTATCGGCTGCGGCATTGTCGTTGAAGCGGAAATAGGGACAGGCGCACCAGTAGCAGTTTAGGTGAGGGATATCGTGGCATTTGGTTTTTGTTGCGTAAAGCAGACAAAAATCGCACTCCTTTTGGGCCATATTCTCAAATTCAAAATACTCTACGATTTGCTCCGCACTCAAACCCTCTTTAGTGAGTCGTGCGAGGATATTCTGATGTTTTTGCGCATGGGTCTGGAACCATTTGGTATATGTCATAAGGGTATAATAGCGAAAAAAAACGGAGAGATTCTATGATTATCTGGCATAACCCGAAATGTTCAAAATCGCGTGAAGCATTAAAATTATTGGAAGAAAAAGGGGGGAGCGCCGAAGTGTTCAAATATCTCGATACCCCGCCTTCTCGGGATGAAATTGTTGCATTGTTGCAAAAATTGGAGATTTCGGCGCGTGAACTCATGCGTACCAAAGAGGATCTGTACAAAGAGCTGGGGCTTGCAAAGGTAACCGACGAAGCTAAACTGATCGATGCATTGGCGGAGTATCCAAAACTGATCGAACGCCCGATTCTCATCGACGGAAATCGGGCCGTTATCGGCCGTCCCGTGGAAAA
Source organism: Sulfuricurvum sp. (assembly GCF_028681615.1). Lineage (NCBI taxonomy): Bacteria > Pseudomonadati > Campylobacterota > Epsilonproteobacteria > Campylobacterales > Sulfurimonadaceae > Sulfuricurvum > Sulfuricurvum sp. The sequence continues at coordinate 4,619 of NZ_JAQUHV010000022.1, read as the reverse complement.
AGTGATCGATTTTTTAGGCTAAGTTCTAAATTTTTGGAGTTTATGGTTGAGTTCCGCCGTATTTTCTCCGATCCCGTTGGCTACCGTCGTTATAGAACTGATGCTTGCGGTATTGGAGCAGGCGATCGCATTGATCGAATCGATTTTCGATGAGATCAAATGCATCCCTTCTCTGATGTTCAGAAGCCCTTCGTTGGAGGTATGAACACTGGTTGTCGCGATATGCATCAACGAAGAAGAGGTTTGGATCATGACCTGAACGGCATTAGAGTCTTTTGAAACAATAAGGATTTCTTCGGCGGATTTGTCCATTTTTTGGCTGGTGTTTACAATCGCCTCTACAATCGTACGGATAGTGTAATTGATTTTAGAGAGGCTCTCTTGGGTCCGCTCCGCCAGTTTGCGCACTTCATCCGCTACAACGGCAAATCCCCGCCCATGCTCGCCGGCACGCGCTGCTTCGATGGCGGCGTTCAGTGCCAAGAGGTTGGTCTGATCGGCAATGTCTCCGATGATATCCAAAACTCCTTTGACCTCTTGCGCCTGAGAAGAGAGCGTTTTTAGATCTTCGGAGAGGATTTGCTGCGTTTGGGCGACAGTTTGAATGTCATTATTCATGTGTGAAATCTGACCGCTGGCTTTTGCGAGATGGGTAGAGGCTTCGTCAATTTTTACATTGGTGTCATCCGATGCGCTCGAAGTACGCTGCACGATATCCTGCAGCGTGACGATCTGGGTATGGGTAAGAGAAATATCCGATGCACTCGCTTCGAGCCGTCCTCGAATGGTTTCGCACACTTTGTTCAGCTCTTCGGATGAAGAGATGCTGTTGTGGGCAGATGATTTCATTCCGTTAACCATTTTTTGGAGCTCTTCCATCGAATCATTCATATCTTTTGCGGCGGTTGAGAGTTCGTCATCCCCATTTGAATCAATCCGTTCCAGTAAATTACCCGATCGCAGATGTTGCGCTATTTGGGTCAAATCGGCAATTTTTTTGAGCAAATATTTGGTGATAAAATGGAGAACAAAATAGACGATGACCATACCGAGCGGAAAGATGACGGCAATGAGGATCAGGATCTTTTTAAACTCGTCTTGCGCAATGAGATAGAGGTTATTCGCATTGGTGATTTGAAGCTCGATCAAATCATCGAGTTCACTGCTCGCCGGAGTGAGACTGTAGGGGAAATCGCTTTGGAGCAAATCGAGAACAGACATAAGCTCTTTTGCCTTTATCGCTTTTTCGAGTAATATGATTGAACGGTCCGCACGATCTATAATCTCTTTTGCCTTGGGAAGCTGTTTGATCTCTTCGGGAGTTTTTGAGACTTTGAGATAGGCACTCCACTGTTCATTGAAAAGACGATGCGATTTTTGGACGGAAATCAGCGTTGATTCAAAATCCCCGGCCCCTTCTGAGAGGTTTGTGGCATTTTGCAGTATCTGTTTGTCAAGAGCATTTTTACACGAACGGAGGTTCTGAAGCGGTTGGAGACTTTGCGAATGTATCGTCTTTAAAGAGGTATTGGATAAAAGGATACCGATAACTCCGATACTAATCGCCAAAAGGGCGAACAATTGAGCCATAACGACGATAAGGGTGATTTTTTGTCGTATGGAGAGACGGGAAAAAAATGATGATGAGGCATGAGCAACCATTCGGTGCACCTTTCGAACAAAGTGCGGAAGTGTAAAATCCAATGGTTACAATTAGGTCACAGTAACGGATTAGTAGATATTCCGATCACTTTTGGCACGCCAAAAATCAAACAGCTTATTGGTTCTTTCGGTATCAATGGGACGAAGATCGAGGGATGTTTCTGGATGGTTGATCATCGTGTAAAAGCGTCTATCATCAAATCCCCCTTGTGCAGCATCTTCCATGGATGAGGCATAATAGACGGTCGGTATCCGTGCCCAAAAAATCGCTCCCATACACATAGGGCAAGGATAGCAGGTCGTATAAAGGACGCAGTCGGAGAGATCGAAACGCCCTAAAGCCTGAGATGCTTTACGGATGGCATTAACTTCTGCATGAGCTGTAGGATCGTTGGTTTTGAGCACTTCGTTATGGGCGGAAGCAATAACTTCTCCCTTAAGAACGATGGCTGCTCCGAAAGGGCCTCCGTCATTGCTGTTCATCCCTTTAAGAGCCTCATCGTAAGCGATTTGCATAACGGGGTTAAAGGTAGACGACACGGTTTCTCCCCTCCTCTTTGGCTTTATACAAAGCTTGATCGACACGCAGAATAACGGTGTCGTTGGTGTCGGTGTCTCTGATCTCGGTAACGCCGATACTGCAGGTAATCTGTTTGGCGATCGGATGAAAGGTCTGTTCGATAATTTTTCTCAGTCGTTCGGAACGCTGTATCGCACTGGGGCCATCACAGTTATTGAACAAAGCGATAAACTCTTCTCCTCCCCAGCGGGAAAAAATATCTTCTCCGCGGATGTGTTCCGTCACTGTCTGGGTAAAGGTGATCAGAACTTCATCCCCCACGATATGGCCATAGGTATCGTTCACTTTTTTAAAATAATCGAGATCGAAAAATACTAACGATATTGGAAGCTGGGTCCTTTTGTGCTCTTTGATCTTTTGTTCGAGAAGGATACTGAATTTCATCCGGTTCGTGATTTTAGTCAAATGGTCGGTAGACGCCAGCAGGGTGAGCTGACGCATCGATTCGTTCAGCTCATGAGTCCGTTCTTTCACTCGTTCTTCAAGATGCTCATTGAGCTCTCGAAGCTGCTGTTTTTTCTCTTTGAGGGCATCCATGGTTTGGTTCAGCTGAGCGCGCAGCCTCTCTTCTTGCTTTCTGGACTCACTGAGCAATTTAATTTGACGTTCGAGAACGGCAATTCTTTTGATGTATTCGCCACACTCTTCACTCATCAGAGTTCCCTTAACTGAGATCGGCGTAAACAATGTCCAGGCCGCATCGGAGATTTTTGAGGTAATCCAGTGCCAATGGGACATCTTTTTCGGAAAAAATCGATCCGTGCTGCGGCAATATCCCTTTTAGCGTTATCCCCTCCAGTCGGCGCACAAACCCCCGCGCGGCGATATTGGAGGCCATGTAGTCTACATGGAAAAGATCCATATTGAGTTTATGGGTTTCAAAATCACTGCTGAGGAGCTCCCAGTCGGTATCGAGCGCAGCCCAAATATCTCCGGAAAACAAAAAAGATGAGGTTTCATCGTACGTAGTAAACGCACCGGGAAAATGGAGAAACGGGGCTTCGATAAAGCGGAGTTTTTTCCCATTTTTAAAGGAGTATTGCATATGGTCTGCAATGTCGTAAAACGTGTAATCACTGCGGCCATAGTGGGGAAGAAGGACATTGGTTCGTGCTGATGAGATAATCGTAATCGCCGGATTAAGTTCGAGCCAGTCGACCATGGATGCGGCTACATCCGGATCTTGATGGCATAAAATAAGGGCATTGATTTTGTTCGGATCTACGACTTGTGCTACGCGGCGCTTGACCTGCTCAAAATATTGACGGCTTCCCGGATCGATGAGAATGTATTCCTCCCCTGAACAGATCAGATAGACATTGCACCGGAAGGCAGTTTCCTCTTCAATTCCGAGCCAATAGATACGATGATCTGATTCTTCATATAACAGTGTCGGTTCATCGAGGCTGATCATCTTGCCTCGATAGTGTTCCAGAAAATCCGTTCCCATATTATTCCTTTCTGTCCCTATCTTAGGCTATCATAAGTCCAACTGTCTCAATCTTTCCTTATTTTGCATTATTAGTGCATGCAGGGGCGAGAAGCTCGGGACGGTATTCGAAATGCATCGTATCGTAGTGGTACCATCGTCCGCCCCAAATAAACCCGTGTTTTTCAAAGATACGGACGATGGAGAGGGGCATAGTATTTTTATAGCCGATGTGAGCGGTCTCTGAGGGAGCTTCGTCTTTCCAATATTGGGTTTTTGTGGGTGCGAGATCGATCGCAATACCGTAGCTGTGCATAGAGAGACGATCGGTGTCCTGGATCACGCGATAACAGTAGGTTGTCGCACCTTCTGCCCAGATACGGTCACTTTTAGGGAGTTTTGCGATCTCTTGACCGATTTGGTAAAGTTTTTTATCTACCCCTGCGACTTTGTTCACCGGAAGTTTGATGGATCCCTTCAGAGTCGGCCAGTCGATACGGACGAGATTCTTTTCAATCGCTTTTTGATCTTTGCCGTAAAGTGCTTGAAAAAAAGGCTGATAGCGCAGACGTCCCGGATCGAAGAGATACGGCTGCGGTGTATTGTGCCCGCCTGCGTCGTAGTGCTGTTCAACCTGTGTAGCAAGATCGGCATGGTTTATTTTTTCGTCCCATGAGGATTTTGAATCATCCGTGTGGTAGGGAAACCGGGTGCCGTCTTTGAGGACGATTGCATTTTCATCGGCTGAAGCGATGAGGTTGGGATATCCTTCGAGGTAACATTGCGGATTAGACCACGCAAAGGAAAAAAGCAAAACGGAAGCGGTTAAAACAGTAAAAGATCGCATGAATACTCCTATAGAAACAGTATTTTATCGAATAATAAACAAATCACTATACGTTTATATCTTCACGATTTATTCACACAACTATGTCATGATAACGGTAT
>NZ_JAQUHV010000021.1 GCF_028681615.1 Sulfuricurvum sp. | reverse complement strand
TCTCGAACCGTTTGACCTACTTAGTTTTCAATGATCTCAAACTCAAACTCAGTACCTTAACTCAAGGCCTATCAGCGTTTGTGGACGGGAATTATAGGGGAAAATATCAAAGAAGTCAAGAGGTTTTTCGCCAAATATTGAAAATATGTCAAAATAAATTTCATTTTTATTTGACCCATGTAAATATGTAACATTATTACCCACTTTTGCACTCTGAAAATCTTTTTTTATCCCTATTTTCAAATCAACGGTTAATAGAACTACTGTATAATCCCTTTTGTAAAATCCCTTATAAGGAAAAAGCTATGGCTTTATATGATCGCGAATATGCACGAGAAGGTGCTTTTGGTTACGAGAGCGCTTACAAAAGTGAAGCGCAGATCGTTTCGTTTGTTAAAGATACCTATAAATTGTTTGCCGCTTCCATGTTGGCAGGCGGGGTAGGCGCTTATGTCGGTATGCCGTTTGCGGGAATCGTTGCAGCGAATTATTGGTGGATCGCTATCCCTTGGATGCTTTTTGGTATGTTCGGTCTTCAAATGATCAAAAACAAACCGGGTATTAATATGATCGGCTTGTTTGCCTTTACATTTTTAAGCGGTGTTATCATCACGCCTTTGCTTAGCCATGTACTGCATATGTCAGGCGGGGCGACGTTAGTAGGAAATGCATTTTTTATGACGGCAGCACTCTTTGGCGGTCTAAGTTTCTTTGCGATTAAAAGCTCAAAAGACTTCACATCGTGGACAAAACCTATTATGATCGCTTTCTTTATCATTTTAGCTGTTTCATTGATTAATGTCTTTTTCTTGAAAAGCCCGATGATCTATGTTGCGATTCAGGCTGTTTTCTTACTTGTCATCAGTGTAATGGTTTTGATTGATACTCAAAACGTTATCCGCGGTGCATACGAAACACCTATGGACGGTGCGATTGCATTGTACCTTGACTTCTTCAACCTATTCATCACATTGCTCCAACTCTTCGGAATCTTCGGTGGCAGCAGCGACGAGTAACATCCTTCCCCCGGAACTTCTCCGGGTGGTGGATGCCAATCTCAACCGACTCAAAGAGGGAATCCGTGTGATTGAGGATATAGCACGCTATGTTCGCAATGACAAGGAACTCGCCTCACACCTCAAATCTCTCCGCCATCAATGCCGTATCGAATCTCTTGAAGAACTTCTCGCCTCTCGTGACAGTATCAATGATGTCTTACGCCCCACAATGCAAACCGAAATGAATCGAACCGATCTCCGGTCTATACTCATAGCAAACTACAAACGAGGACAAGAATCTTCACGTGTTTTGGAAGAGCTTTATAAGATAGTAGACCCTACTTTGAGTGAACAATTTAAACAGATCCGCTACGAGCTCTATACATTAGAAAAGAAAAACATTTTAGATCTCGGCAACGAGAGTCGTTGAACCATAAACATATCATTATCATTGGAGCGGGGCCAGCGGGTTTAATGGCAGCGGATGTTTTATCTGCAGCAGGGATAAGTGTCGATATTTATGAAGCAAAAGCCTCGGTGGGTAGAAAGTTTCTCATGGCGGGCAAAGGGGGACTTAACATTACCCATAATGAACCTATGCACGATTTTATCCGCCGCTATGATCAACAAGATTGGCTAAAGCCTATGATCGATTCATTTGATGCTACCAGGATTAGAGCGTGGATGGAGAATTTAGGGGTAGAGTCATTCATCGGGACATCGGGACGAGTATTCCCCACCGAAATGAAAGCCGCACCGCTGCTGAGACGCTGGCTCTCATCTTTGAAAAAACGGGGTGTACGTGTCCATTGTCGTCATTACTGGCAAGGATTTACCGACGGAGGCTCTTTACGATTTACCTGTGACGATGAAGAAGTAGTCACGTCAGCCGATGCAACCATTTTGGCTTTGGGTGGCGGAAGCTGGGCTAGTTTAGGTTCAGATGGAGCATGGGTGAATATTTTAGAAGCCAAGGGCGTAGAAATCAATCCTTTACTACCCTCAAACTGCGGATTTAAAGCTGCTTGGTCTAAGTTTATGCAATCCCATTTAGGCAAGCCCTTAAAAAATATATCGGGATGGGTCGGCAACCCTGAAGAGAGTGTCAGCTCCTCCGAAGCCGTTTTAACAACCTATGGTATCGAAGGGGGATTAGTCTATGCACTGTCACGTCCACTTCGTGAGGAAGTGATTTCACACGGGAGCGCAATTCTCTATTTAGACCTTTTACCTTATATCACAGAAATTGAATTGATATCACGTCTCACCTCATCCTCCAAACAATCAACCGACAATATCTGGCGTAAGGCGGGATTGGATGGAGTAAAAGGGGCGCTTATCCAAGAGCTATTGCCTAAAGACAAGTGGTCTGACCCCCTCGCTGTTACGGCATGCGTTAAATGCTATCCCATTACCATTACCGACATGCAACCTATAGATGAAGCGATTAGTACGGCAGGAGGAGTGATGCGTGAAATGCTAAATGAAGATCTGATGCTCACAGCTTTGCCAAATGTGTTTTGTGCCGGTGAAATGCTCGACTGGGATGCACCGACGGGGGGTTATTTGTTGACGGCTTCTTTTGCCAGCGGGGTATTTGCAGCGAACGGCGCTTTAAAAATGCTCAGGTTATAACCAAGTATTCTATCAATGACGACATTCATCGCCGACACAATGGAGCTCTTTTTCAATATATTCTTCAGAAACATGAAGATCTGTACATGAGCCAAGCAATCCATAAAGCTCCATTTCTGCACCCGTGATATGACGAACCGTATTGCCCTCTCCGTCAATAAAGACAAACATTTCGTATTTGTGCTCATTTTTTTTAATATGCTGCGAGAAAATGACGTATTCTGCTTTCTTAAGATCTGGAAATTTTTCACAAGTCGCAATAAATTTTTCACATTCTTTATCTATTCTTTTGATTTCCAAAAACTCTGACTGAATCGCATCTCGAAGCACAGGCATAAGATTGGGAATGACCTCTTTGAGGTTGTCATATTTTTCAATTCCTCGCATACTGCTCTCCTTCTGAGAATTCTAAATTGGTTGAATAGTATAACGCTTTACATCAAAAATGTGTATCTATTTTGATTTAACCTATCATTATAAATATGAGTTCAAATTTAGAGTTTACCCCTTCACGATATTTTTATACTGCTTAGAAGTTTATGGGATTCACTTTGTGCTTTTTTCATCAAATTTGAAAACGAATCTTTTAGCTCATCATAGAATTTTTCCATACGGGTTTCACCTTCAATCCCCTTTTGAACTTTTTCTATCTGGGTTTTTAGATGTTTATATTCCATCGAATTTTCATCCATATAGCCTAGCAAAACCGCTTTATTGAGCTCCATTTTTGCACTCTCAATTTGCTGTATTGCCTCTTTTTTCTTAGTTTTGTCAAGATGTAATGCTTCTGACATGTTCTCTTGAGCTTCCAGCAATGGAATAGGTTCAATAATTTCTTCCGTCACTATCGTACTTAATCCCTCTTGTAATTTCTGGAGCGCTTTAGCATTCTCCCCTTTCTTTAGGGCATCTAGGGCTGCTTTTGTTACCTTAGGATAGAGTTCCATCGGAAGGTACTGTGTTGTTGTTGTCATTTCGTCTCTCAGCGGTATCAGCAGATCACGTGCATCCTGTGTCCGTTTTTGTGTGAGCGCATTGTCTGCCATTTTTAGGAGCGATTTGATCTCATTCGGTGAAAGATCAAGTTCATTCACCTCTACATCCACCGAAACAGGAACCCGTTTTAATTTTGGATTGGCCTTAAGTGCCGTATCAAACAGATCAGTCGCCGCAATCAGATTGGTTTTAGCCAGATTCGTATCCCCTTTGTGAAGAGCCTTTATCGCCTCAACCGTTTTATTTAAAGCTTGAAGCACCTCCGCAGGAGTATCTTTGAGCTTTTGATGTTGGACATGTGTTTCTTTATCGACACACGCCTTGGCATTTTTCTCTTTAAAAGAATAATAGGTATCTCCAAAACTGTCAGTGTGTTTTATCCTTACTGTCGGATGATTCAATCCACCCTCGCTGTCAAATCCATAATCCCCCGCTTCGGCTTGAAGAACAGTTGTACCAAGAAGTAATACGGCCAAGGCCGCTGAAACAAATATTTGCGTTTTCATGATATTCTCCTATCAACTAAAGATAAGAAAATGATATGTCTGTAAAGTAAATAAAAATGAAATACTTTTTAAACAAACAGTAAACAACAGAATAAAAAGGATCCGAAGAGCGATTTGGTATTGGAATTATGCTATTGAAGTAATAAACACAATCTCAAATTCGAGATAATTGAGGGGGTAGGTTACCATGAGCTGTTTTGTCTGTGCAAAATCAAGAACCCTTCGACCGCCGCTAACACCGCTTCGCTTGATATAGCGAAACATCTCCCGCACTGAATCAAATTCTAATGTAGTGTGTAAAACTTCAAATTGCGCATCCACATATTTTTCGGCAATGGCAATTACCTCATCACTGCTTCGAAGCAATGGAGTGACTCCCGCACATTTATGGAGTGTTTTAAAGGTTCCTGCAGTGAAAATTGCCAGTGACATCGGTGTATTGAGTGAGGTTAAAGATTTAAAGACACTTTCCAAGTCATCCGCCCATTGCAATGCCGAAGCGGAGTAGATACGATCAAAGCGTTCATTTCGTAATCTCTCAAACAATTCGGGATCATTAAAATCACCCAAGATCAACTCGACATTCGAAGTTGCAGGGTGATGTTCAAGCATCGAAGCGGAGAAATCAATGCCGACAAATCGTTCGACTTCCCAATCGATCAAAGAGTAGAGGGTACCGTTTCCGCATCCCAAATCCAAAATGAATTTAGGCTGATCGGGAGTCGAAGCGATCAGTTTTTGGGCAACAAGACGCTGAATGACATTGCGGCTGCCGTATTCGGCGGCGTAGCGGGAAAACTCATGACAGGCACTGCTCATCGGCGATTAACGACCAATGCAATGATAAATAGGACAAGAAGGCACAGTACGATTGCCGCTCCGCTGGGAAGAGAGAAAAAATATGAAGCACTCAGTCCGATGAGTACGGAGATAAGCGCTAATCCTATCGATAACAGCGTAGTAGGGTAAAAACCCATCCCGAACCGGATTGCGGCAACGGCAGGTATCACCATCAATGCTCCGATGAGCAATGTTCCGACCACTCTAATCGAGAGAGCAATAATAATAGCAATCACGCTGACGAGCATAAAGTTCAGCATCGTGACACGGATTCCCCCAGCACGGGCGACATCTTCATCGAAGGCTATGAAATAGAGTTCTTTAAAAAATACCAGCAGCAATGCCATCGCCAATGATCCGAAAATTCCCATCACCCATAAATCCTCTACACTCACGGAGAGAATCGAGCCGAAAAGATAGCTGAATAAAGAGGCATTGAACGATCCTGCCAGAGAGACGATCACGATCGCTAAAGCCAATGAGCCCGATAGGAAAATCGCCAGTACCGAATCCGAATACATCCCATGAACACTTCGCAGATACTCAATCATCCACGAGGCGACCAAAGAAGCCAAAACCGCCATCCAAAGAGGGCTCATCCCGAATAAGAGTCCCACAGAGACCCCGACCAATGAGACATGCGCCAGAGTTTCACTGAGCAGCGAATAGCGGCGTAGAACGATAAACGATCCGCTCAGTGACGCCAAAACGGCAATCATCAGTCCCGCGACAAAGGCACGCTGCATAAAGGGATAATGTAACATTTCCATCATGATTGGATCCTAATGATTATGACAAACGACATGGGCAGGTACTCCGTAGAGCCGGCTCATCTCATCGCACCGAATCATTTCAGCCGGACTTTGAGAAACCAGCAAGGTTTGATTGACAAATAAAACACGACTAATATCCTCGGCTATCACCCCGATATCATGGGTGATGAAAAGGATGGACATTTTTTTGGTACGGTTAAGCGTTCGGAGCAGTTCATAAAAACGGTGCTGCGATTCGACATCAACTCCGGTATTAGGTTCATCTACAATCAACACTTCAGGGTTAGAGGCCAAGGCACGTGCAATCATAACCCTTTGACGCTGACCGCCGGAAAGATTGCCGATGAGGCGGTCTGACAAATCACTAACACCCATCAGCTCCATCGCCTCTGCGATAGCAGCTTTATCTTCGGCCGATTCAAATCCCAAAATTCCTCTTCTGGCATAGCGTCCCATCCCGACTACCTCGCGTACCGTGGCGGGAAACGTGCTGTCTACGAGAGCGGAGCGCTGAGGAACGTATCCGATACGGTTCCAATCACGAAAGCGGTTTTGGGGAGTTCCGAACAGCTTGATCTCACCCGATGTCGATTTTTCGAGCCCCAACAAAAGACGGATCAAGGTCGTTTTTCCTCCGCCGTTTGGTCCGATAATGGCACAATACTCTCCCGGTAAAATACGAAATGTTGCCTCTTTGAGGACTAGGTTTCCCTGTCGTTCAAAATTGAGGCTGTTCACATCGAAAAGACTCGGGGAAAATTTCAACGGCATTCCATCGCTTCACGTAATTTTTTCAAGTTCTCATCCATAATCGTGAGATAGGTTTGATGCGATTTTAACTCATCTTCACTAATATTCTCCAACGGCTGAAGGCTTTGCGCTTTTGCTCCCGTCTCACGGGCGATCGTTTGAGAAACATTGTCGTTAATAAATTCTTCGAAGAAAATAGTTTTTACCCCGTGCTCTTTTACCAGATTAATAATATCGGCTATATTTTTCGCACTCGGCTGTTCATCGGAGGAGAGACCGATCACCGATACATTTTCAAGATGATTTGCTTTTGCCAAATATCCGAACGCATCGTGGTTGGTAATCAGGGTACGGTTCTTACATTCAGCTAATCCGGCAGTGTACTCAGATTTTAGTTTTTGGAGTTTTCCGATGTAAGCAGCGGCATTCCCGTGATACAGTTCTGCGTTAGCCGGAGAAAGTTTGGAGAACTCACTCTCAAGTATCTGTGTCATTTTAATCATATTATCGATATCAAGCCAGTAGTGCGGATCATACATGCCGTGGTGATGTTCTTCGCCTTGATCATGTTCCCCATGCCCTTCGCTTTTGATCAGTGCAACTTTCTGACTCATATCGATGACCTGTGTAGTTTTCGGCAAAGTTTGTTTCAAATTTTCCGCCCATGTCTCAAATCCGGCACCGTTGTAAATAAACAATGCCGATTCGGTAATGCCGGACACCTGCTTCGGATTCGGGGAGAACATATGCGCATCCGTTCCCAATGGAATAATCGGATGGATCTCCAATGTTTCTCCGGCAACCGCTCGGGCAACTTCATATAACGAAAAAGTGCTCACAGAAACTACCGGAGATGCTATCGATTCTTGTTTTATTTGAAGCTTTGGGGAGAAAAAACTCATTCCTATAACGATTGCGGCAATAATACCGCCAAAAACGATCAGTCGTTTGGTATCCATACATTCACAACCTTATATTAGATAGGGAATTTTAGTCACAAACAGTTTAAACCCACACCATGATTGGCGACTTACTTTCATAAGGGGTTCATCAACACTATGCTATAATCGCGAACTTTTTAAAAAATCAAGGATAAACATGACAGGTATACTGCTCATTGTGCAGATCGTTTTGGTTGTTATGATCACCATCGCTGTACTCTTACAAAAAAGCTCTAGCATCGGTTTAGGGGCTTACAGCGGCTCAAACGAATCAGTGTTTGGAGCTAAAGGACCGGGAACTTTTTTAGCAAAAGTTACCTTTTTCCTCGGATTTATTTTCGTTGTCAATACAATCGCATTGGGCTATTTTTACGCTCAGCAAAAAAGTGCTTCCGTTGTAGATGCTATGGTAGAGAACAATGACGTTGCAGCTCCGACGATCAATGTCGTAAACGATATCAACAAAACCACCAAATAAGACGAAAGGAATTTCATGCTAAACGAAGTTTATCAATTTTGTGAAGAAAAAATGCAAGGAAGCTGTGATCATATGATCCACAATTTCCGAACACTCCGTACCGGAAGAGTGACGACAAAAATCTTGGACAACGTTCGTGTAGAAAACTACGGTTCAATGGTTCCGTTAGACCAGGCAGCAAGTGTCTTGGCGACCGATGCAACCACTATTACCATCTCTCCATGGGATAAATCGATGCTCTCTGTGATCGAAAAAGCGATCCAAAAAGCCGATATCGGAGTCAACCCGAACAATAACGGCACCGAAATCAAGCTTTTCTTCCCGCCGATGACCGTAGATCAACGTCAGGATACGGCAAAAAAAGCCCGTGGAATGGCGGAAGATGCTAAAGTAGGCGTTCGAAATGACCGCAAAAAAGCAAACGATAAAATCAAAGTGCTCGAAAAAGACAAACTGATCACCGTCGATGAGTCTAAATCCGCTCAGGATAAAGTCCAAAAAATCACCGATAAATTTATCGCTAAAATCGAAGAATTGCTCAAAGCCAAAGAGCAAGATATCTTGACGGTATAATCAGAATGGATATCAAACAAATCTATCTCGATGCGAGCGCTATGCTCGAAGGGCATTTTAAACTCAGCTCCGGCAATCACTCCGCCTATTACCTCCAATCGGCAAAAGTGTTGGAGCAACCTCGGACGGCAAAACTTCTTGCCGATGCTCTTGCTGCAAACATCCAGGCAAACGGGATCGAAATTGATACCGTATGTGCTCCGGCACTCGGTGGCCTGATCGCAGGCTTCGCCCTCGCAACCGCTCTCGACAAACGCTCGATTTTCGCAGAACGGGTAAACGGGGAAATGCAAATCCGACGCGGCTTTGAAATCAGCAAAGGTGAAAAAGTCCTCATTTGTGAAGACATCATCACCACAGGCGGTTCAGCTATGGAAGCGGCGAAAGCAATCGAAGCCCTCGGTGGTGAAGTCGTCGGTTTTGCGGCTCTTGCAAACCGTGGCTTTTGCAAACGCGACGGAAGTGCTTTGGAGCGAAAAAGCAACTGTGCCCTGCCGGCAGACAAACCGCTTTTTGCCCTCGCTGATTTCGATTTCGAAATGTATGCACCGGACAGCTGCCCGTTATGCGCCAATGGTTCTGAAGCGATCAAACCGGGGTCAAGAGGTAATTAATGTCCGCAAATCCTGAAAAATTCAAAGTCGATATGCCGCATCTGCAAAAAGTGCAGCGTACCCTTCGTAAAGCGGGAAATATTTTTCCGAATGAAAAAGCCCTCGTCGAGACGCTCGAAGATCTGATTATCAAAGCGCAGGATGACACTTCGCTCAATACCTATTACTCTATGGCTCAATATTTGAAGCAACGTCTTAAAGAATTAAAAGCCCATTTGGACCAGCCGCTCGAAGCGGTTGACGTAGCATTGGAAGATCTAGACTGGTCAATCCGCTATCTCCAATGGCTCGTTACTGAACAACCTCCAAAATAAATCATATGTCACAATAAAGGGCTTCGCTTACAAGGCGGGCCGCAACTTCGCGTTTTCCATCTACCGTTACGCTGATCGGAAGATCGCGTAACGTTCGCTTCTCTTCAAGACTGACAACTTTAACCACCACTTTTGCTTTGGGTGCATAGCCTAAAACTGCTTCGCAAATCAACCGTTTTTTCTCTAGATTATCCAATGTTACGATAACGCTCGCAGCATCGGCAGCATGCACTTTGTCCAAAATAGCCGTTTTCGACATATCTCCGTAATACGCTTTTTCTCCATGGGCTATCGCCTCTTGCACATGCTTATAACTGTTGTCAATAATAATGTATTTGACCCCTTCCGCTCGGAGCGCTTTGACGACAAAACGTCCGACGATACCGTATCCGCATACTAAAATATGATTTTTTTCCGTACTTAGCATACTAAAATCTTCAACAGCCCCCGGTTCACGAAAGAAAAAAGCGCTTATTTTTGAAATATTGGAGAGAATAAAAGGGGTGATCAGTAATGACAAGACAACTGCCAATACCAACATTTGTGACAAAGCCCCGTCTAAAAGTTGGTGATTGCTCGCCAATGCAAAAACCGCAAATGAAAATTCTCCGACCTGTGCCATTGCGATAGAAGCTTTAAACGCTGTTTTGGATTTTGAATAGATGTTGACGACACCGAAAATGACAATCGCTTTTATCAGCATAATAGCGATCAATAATCCCATTACCTCAAGTGCATGTGCCGCAAAAAATGCCAAATCGATTTTCATCCCGACTGTGACGAAAAACGTTCCCAAAAGAAGATCTTTAAATGGTGCAATGTCCGATTCGACTTTATGATGATAACGGGTTTCCGCAATAATCATCCCTGCGATAAACGCCCCAAGCGAATAAGTAAAGCCGAAAGCATGCACCGCCAAGGAAGCTCCAACGACGATAAGGAGAACCGAGCCCATAAAAAGTTCTTCGACATTGCTTGTAGAGGAAAAATGGAGCAGCCATGCCATCACCTTTTTTCCCACAACAAACAACAATCCGACGATCACGATAGCACTCAATGCCGTTTGAATCAAAACCGAAACGATATCTCCGCCCGTCCCTAAAAATCCGATCAATAAGAGAATGGGGATAACGGCAATGTCTTGATAGATCAGTATCCCCATTGATCTTTGTCCGTACGGCCGGGTGATCTCTTTGGTCGATTTGAGATAGCTCAATACTACCGCAGTTGAAGAGAGGGCCAACGACATCGAAACAATCAAGGATGTCGCCAAATTAAGATGAAAAACACCGTAAGTCAACGCCAAAAAGATAGCGGCAGTGATCGTCGTTTGCAGAAAACCGTTGAAAAAAACATCGATTTTCATCGTTGCAAGGCGTTGCAATGACATTTCCAAACCGATCGTAAACATCAAAAAAACGATTCCGAACTCAGCAATCGATTCCAGCGCATGCGAATTGGCCATGTGGCGCAAATCAAATGCATACGCGACTACTACTCCGGTCATAATGTAGCCGATGATTTGTGAAATCCCTAACCGTTTTAATATCAGGTTGACGACAATGGATATCCCAAGAGCCGTTGTGACGTAATAGAGTGCCGATTCCACTGATTTCCTTATGCCTACGGAATCTTTCCCGACCGGCTGCATTTACACTAGGTTCTCTTTGTTAGAGCATTCCTGCCGACTTATGCACTTTTTTATTTTTCAAGTAGCTATTTATAAGTCTTAAAAGTATATAATACGTTCCTTAAGAAGAGCGGCAGTTTGTCGACGTTTTGGATCATCACGACCCATTTAACCCCATCGTAAAAACACTAAAGCGCTAAGGAATGACTCAATGACTAAATATATTTTTGTAACCGGCGGTGTACTCAGTTCACTCGGAAAAGGGATCACGGCAGCCAGCATCGGAGCACTCCTCAAGCACTCAGGCAAAGAGGTCGGAATGCTCAAAATCGATCCGTATATCAACGTCGATCCGGGTACTATGAGTCCGTTAGAACATGGGGAAGTATTCGTCACAAAAGACGGCGCTGAAACCGACCTGGATATCGGAAACTATGAGCGGTTCCTTGATGCGTCATTTTTACGTACCAGCAATTTTACGACAGGACAAGTTTACAGCAGCGTTATCGAACGTGAACGAACGGGGGGATATCTCGGACAAACGATCCAAGTCGTCCCTCATATCGTCGGCGAAATCGTCGATCGGATCAAAAAAGCGGGTGAAGGGCACGATATCCTCGTCGTCGAACTCGGCGGAACCGTCGGAGATATCGAAGGTTTGCCGTTTATGGAAGCGATTCGTACTATGAAACACGATGACGAAGTAGAAGGGACCTTTTTTATCCACGTTACCCTGATCCCGTTTATCAAAGCCGCAGGTGAACATAAAAGCAAACCGACACAACACTCGGTTCAGGAACTTCGCCGCATCGGTATCACACCACAGATGATTATCGCAAGAAGCGAAGAAAAACTCCCTAGAACCTTTAAAAAGAAGCTCGCACTCGCGTGTGACGTCAGCAGTGACAGCATCATCGAAGCGATGGATGAGCAAACCATTTATGCCGTTCCGCTCAGTTTTCTCCAACAAAACATTCTGACCCCTATCAGCAAAGAGTTGGAATTGGGCGAACTGAAACCCGATATGGAACAATGGGATTCTTTGGTCAAAAAAATCGTCTCCCCAAAACACCAAGTCACCATCGGCTTTGTCGGTAAATATTTGGAACTCAAAGAGTCGTACAAATCATTGATCGAAGCGCTCATCCATTCCGGTGCCCATCTTGATACCCGCGTTTCCATCCACTGGGTCGATAGCGAAAAAATCGAGACGCAAGGTGCGGAAGCACTGTTGAATGACTGTGATTCGGTTCTTGTTGCCGGAGGATTCGGAAATCGTGGTGTCGAAGGAAAAATCCAAGCGATCCGTTATGCCCGCGAGAACAATATCCCGTATTTGGGTATCTGTCTTGGAATGCAGCTCTCCATTGTGGAATATGCCCGCAATGTTCTGGGATATGAGGATGCCAACTCTATCGAATTCAACCCGGCAACAACCCATCCTATGATCTATCTGATCGATAATTTCATCGACCAATCGGGTGAAACGCAGCTGAGAACCCACCATTCACCGATGGGGGGAACACTCCGTTTGGGTGAATATCCATGTGAAACCAAAGAGGGCTCCAACCTCCGCGCTGCGTATGACAACCAAGCACTCATTTATGAGCGTCATCGTCACCGTTACGAAGCCAATCCAACCTACCGCGAAGCACTCGAAAAAGCGGGAATGATCGTAACCGGCGAATCGCACGGTTTGATCGAAGCCGTTGAAATTCCTAACCACCCGTGGTTTTTAGGGGTACAGTTCCACCCTGAATTCACCTCACGTCTTCAAAGTCCTAATGCCTCAATCCTCGGATTTGTGAAAGCAACTTTTGCACATGCCAATCCTGCCTGAGGTTCCCCTACTCGATCATATAACTCTCGGGAGTTTTTTAGCACGCCGTTTTGAAGCGCAAAGCGAAAAGCTCTCCGATATCCCCCATCCAAGGCAACTCAAAGATGCCCAAAAAGGTGCCCAGCGGCTCGCCCATGCTATCCGAAATAATGAGCGAATCGCATTGGTAGGGGACTATGACGTCGACGGTGTTACCTCTACCGCCATCGTCAAACGATTTTTCGACCTCATCCCATACCCTCTCATCACTACGATACCGAACCGTTTTACAGATGGGTACGGTGTCTCGAAAAATGTACTCGAACGGCTCGATGCTGATGTTATTTTTACCGTTGACAACGGGATTAATGCGATTGAAGCCGCAGAAGTGTGTAAAGAGAGAGGGATAGATCTCATTATTACCGATCATCATACACCCTCTGATACCCTTCCAAATGCCTATGCGATCATAAACCCGAAACAAAGCGATTGTCCTTATCCATTCAAGGAAATTTGCGGTGCGCAGGTAGGATGGCTTCTGATGGGGCTGCTCAAACAAGAGCTGGAACTTTCCATCAACATGCGGCAGTTTTTCCCATTTTTAGCACTTGCTATCATCGCCGACGTGATGCCGCTCGTGGGAATCAATCGAGCCATTGTCAAGACAGGGCTGGAGATGATGCAAAGTTCTACCCTCTCCCCTTTTGTCCTGATCCGTGATTTTCTTAACCGTTCTACTGTTACGTCAGAGGATATTGCTTTTCAGATCGCGCCGCGTATTAACTCTGCCGGACGGCTCGAAGATGCAAAAATTGCACTCGACTTTTTGCTGGCCGATACGACAGAAAAAGCGTATCATCAATTCGAACTTCTCACTGCTCTCAATACTCTGCGCAAAGAAACAGAAGCCCAGACAACAGCCGAAGCGATGCACCACGTTAATCCTATGGATGCAATCATCGTCGTTGCCGGTGAACATTGGAATGAAGGAGTTGTCGGGATTGTCGCTTCACGGCTCGTCAACCATTTTCAAAAACCTGCCATCGTACTGAGTATCCATAACGGTATCGCCAAAGGCTCAGGCCGAAGTATCGGAAATGTCGATCTCTATAGCCTGATCAAATCCCAAGAGCACCTGCTCTCCAAATTCGGCGGACATAAAATGGCGGCAGGACTCTCCTTAAACGCTGAGAATGTGGAAGCTTTTAAAAGAGGCATCAATGAGGTCTCAAAAAACGTCAATCCTGCCGATTTTATTCCGATCAACGAAATTATCGGAGAATTAGAGCATGAAGCAATCAATTTTCAGCTATTGGAAATCTTAGAGCGGTTTGAACCGTACGGAGAGGGGAACCCTCGTCCCCGTTTCCTGATCCGTGATGCAGAAGTGGTCACCGTCAAACTTTTCGGCAGTGATCAATCCCACAGTCGTCTGGAACTGCGCCCCTCCCGTGTGAGTTCTAAAACACTCGAACTGATCGCTTTCCGACGGACACTAGCGTGCCCTGAAGATAAAAAGATGTCGTGCAGCTATACCGTAAATAAAAATGAGTGGAACGGGCGGGTTTCGATTCAACTCATGGTGGAGCGGGTATTTTGAAAGCCCTGCTCACGCTTGCCGCCGTTCTGATCCTCACAGGGTGTTCAACCCAGAACAACGATCTCCCCTATCCGCTCACGATTAGTGAAGAGGGACTGGGTTCCATCCACCCGAGTACCCCGTTCGAGGAAGTAAACACCCGTCTAAGCGGTTTTACCTTCGATAAATTTAGCCAAATCACACCTGAGCACCCTGAATCGATCTATCAGATCAAGAGAGGGAAAAACGTAATAGCCCAAATCAGCTCTGATTCTTCCGGAAAAAAGATATCGTCCATTCTCATCATCTCCCCTTTGGTCAAAAACAAATACCGCCAAGGGATCGGCGACATCTTAACACCTCGAGCCGATTTGATCTGTGAGAACACAACGTGCCACTATGCAAATGAGCCCTCCGTTCTCTATACTTTGAATCCGAACGGGCAAACCGTTCGAGAAATAACCTTTTCACGGCTATAATACGAAATGGACACATTTTTTATAGAATTTCGCGATCCCCTTTTCGGTGTTGTCGTTTTTTTTATTCTCCTTTTTATCCTCTCCTTCCTAAGTTATTGGTGGGGACGGCATAAAGCCGCCAAAGAACTACGTGATCTCGAATCGTTTTTAGGTAAATTCGAATCGATCGGAGAGGGAGAGAAACTAACTGAACAAGTACAACAAAACTCTCTTTCCAGCGAATCATGGCTGTTATTGGCTCAAAGTTTCGAACATCAGGGAAATTATGAGAAAAGCGTTGAAATCTATCATGCACTTCTCTCTAAAAACCGCGACCCTATTTTTCAAAAAGATGCCCTGCTGTTACTGGGAAAAAGTTTTTTTAAAGCCGGTTTTCTGGAACGCTCCAGACAGACTTTCCTCCAAGTTCTTCAAAATCATCCCAGAACCCCATCGGCGCTGCATTTTCTCATTTTGATTTATGAACATCTCCAGCAATACGATAAAGCGTTAGAAGTGATGGAATCACTTCTCGAACTCTCTCCCGATACGGTAAGCGAAAAGCTTTATTTGGAATGCCGTATCCTAATCGGCGACCTCCGTATCGGCATAGACGAGAAAGCCCAAAAGCTTATCGAGCTCTATGAGAGCCACCATAAACTCGGGTATATGGTTTTCGAATGGCTCTTTACCTTCCGTCCGCTGCTTGCATGGAAACATTATGACCAGTCGCTGAGTGTCCGTTTGAGCGATATTTTATGGCGGATTGGGGATGAAAATCTCGATTTGGATATAATTGCAAGCAACACGTATTTGCGCGAGCTTTTTACTGCCAAAAGATCGGTTAATCTGGCAGAGGGAAGTTCCATCTTCGAACTCGATACCCTCATCGCTTTGCACCGATGCGGTATGCAAAAAGCGACATTGCAGTTTGAATACACGTGTGATGAATGTAATGCAATCTCATTTTTGCCGTTTCACCGCTGTCCGCATTGCCATGCGATTGATTCAGTCCACGGCATTATGAACCTCACAAAGGAACGGTTTGAAGAAAATAACTCTCTTCAGTGACGGTTCGGCACTGGGCAATCCGGGACCGGGCGGGTATGGAGCTATCCTGCGTTACGGAGACAAAGAACGCATAGTCCGCGGCGGGGAAGAGCATACGACCAATAATCGAATGGAGCTTCTCGGAGTGATAGAGGGGTTACGTGCGATTAAAGAGCCGTGCGATGTAACGATAATCTCGGATTCCAGTTATGTCATCAAAGGGATCAATGAATGGCTGGAGGGGTGGATAAAACGCAACTTTGCCAAAGTCAAAAATCCCGATTTGTGGCAAGAATACATCAAAGTCTCCGCACCGCACCACATTCACGGTATCTGGGTACGCGGACATAACGGTCACATCGAAAACGAACAATGCGATCAAATCGCCCGTGAAGAGGCGGAAAAATTTAAAAAAGGAATACACTCGTAATGGACAACTTAACCACCCTGCAAGAACGCTTAGGGTACACCTTTAAGAACAAAGAGCTCCTTATTGAAGCGCTGACGCATAAAAGCTATAAACAGCCCTACAATAATGAGCGACTCGAGTTTTTAGGCGACGCCGTACTTGACTTGATCGTCGGAGAATACCTCTACACCAAGTTTCGTGATTTCGACGAGGGGAAACTCTCCAAAATGCGCGCTTCTCTCGTCAACGAAGGGGGATTTACCTCCTTGGCCAATCATCTGGGATTAGGAGAATACATCTATCTCTCCAATGCCGAAGAAAACAACAGCGGCCGGACCAAAAGCTCATTGCTTTCAAATGCGTTCGAAGCTCTCATGGGTGCAATCTATCTTGAAACCGGTTTGGGCAAAGTACAAGAGATCACGATCAAACTGCTCGAACACGTTCATCCCGACATTTCGCTTGATTCGCTCTTTAAAGACTATAAAACGTCCCTGCAGGAGCTAACCCAAGCCCATTACGGGACAACACCCGAATATCAATTGATCGCCGCACACGGACCCGATCACAAAAAAGAGTTCGAAGTTGCCGTCATTATCGACGGAAAACGATACGCCTCCGCACAAGGAAAAAGTAAAAAACAAGCTCAGCAGGAAGCGGCACAAATCGCTCTTGAAATGCTATCAAAGGAACTCAAATGAATCGGTTTGGCGAACGTTTCACAATGACTACATTCGGTGAGTCGCACGGCAAAGCGATTGGCTGTGTACTCGATGGTGTTCCGGCAGGACTTGAAATCGACGAAGCCTTTATCCAAAGTGAGCTTGACCGCCGCAAACCGGGGCAGAATGAATTCGCCACCGCACGCAAAGAAGCGGACAAAGTCGAGATCCTCAGCGGAGTATTCGAAGGTCTCAGTACCGGAACACCGATCATGATGGTCATCTACAACACCGACCAAAAAAGCGGCGATTACTCCAATGTCAAAGATATTTTCCGACCGGGACACGCCGATTTTACCTATTTTCATAAATACGGTTTGCGCGATTATCGCGGCGGCGGACGTTCCAGTGCACGTGAAACAGCGGCGCGGGTTGCGGGAGGGGCAGTAGCCAAACTGATGCTTCAAACACTCGGAATCCATTTCCAAAGCGGTATCAGCGCTATTCACGGTATCGAAGCACAGAATCTGGATTTTGACTATCCGAAAGAGAGTCCTATTTACGCTTTGGATAAAACCGTTGAAGAAGCTCAAAAAGCGGCGATTTTAGAGGCTAAAAATGCACATGACTCGGTCGGAGGAGTGGCTACCGTCAAAATCAGCGGTCTCCCTATCGGTTTGGGTGAGGGGCTCTACTACAAACTCGACGCGGTCCTGGCAGAAGCGATGATGGGGATTAACGCCGTTAAAGCGGCTGAGATCGGAGAGGGAATTCACAGTGCAGAATTACTCGCTTCCCAAAACAACGATCCGATTACGCCAAATGGCTTCAAATCCAACCATTCAGGGGGGATTTTAGGCGGTATGAGCAACGGAGACGATGTTATTCTACGTGTCCATTTTAAACCTACCCCATCAATCTTTATCGATCAGGAGAGTACGAATACCTCCAACGAAAGTGTCAGCGTTTCCCTAAAAGGGCGGCATGACCCGTGCGTCGCCGTACGCGGCTCCGTCGTTGCCGAATCGATGGCGGCGCTCGTCATCGCTGATATGATACTACTCAACATGGGTTCCACGATGAACGGAATCAAAGCGTATTACCTCTAATTTCAATATCTTTAAGCTTTCTTTCACTACCATAGAGAATTCCTATAAAAAGGGTTCTTTGTGATGAGTTCAACTCAAAACTGCTATCTCCTCGACACTTCCGTTATTCTTGATGATCCAACCAATATTTTACGAATCAGTGATGAAAACCAGAATGGTATCGTTATCACTAATATCGTTTTAGGCGAACTCAACAGCAAAAAAGACGACATGCGCTCTGAAGCAGGGTTTCAGGCACGTGAATTTTTTCGACTTGCCGATGCGGCATGGGGGGAACCGATCAGCTTTATCGAACTCCCTGCATGCGTTCGTAAGCATGTTGATGTGGAAGAGTGTAAAAATGACCGTTACTACCGATTAGCGCTCAATTTTGACCGTTCGCTCCATGGCGGAGAGGCCAACCTCATCGATCTCTTTATCGTACATCGAGAAAACTACCGAGTATCGCATAATTTCTCCGAACCAAAAGGGATAAATGACGCGAAAATTGCTGAAATCGCCGATGATTATGATCTCACCCTCCTCAGTAACGATATGTCGTTTCGAATTGCTGCTGAAATCCGCGGAATCCGAACCCAGAGTATCCGAAACAGCAGTGTCGAGGCTCCGGAACAAATCGACTTTACGTATACCTATGAGTATGAAGAGACACCTACTCTTCCCGCAGATGTCGAACATCATAATTTTGATCAAATCACGTTTGTACAAAAAGCGCTCAGTACCTCTTCAGAGATGTACGAGACAGGGATACAGCGCCATGCTTTTTGTTTTAACAACCAAATCGAATGGTGCGATTTCGATCGACGTTTCGGAGAACATTTCAACGAGGAGCTGGTCCGTCCTCTCAATCTGGAACAAAAATTCTATTACGCAATGATGACCCATCCCCAAAACTATGTCACCGTCGTCGCAGGTTCTACCGGATCAGGGAAAACACTGGTAGCGCTTCAAGCGGGACTGGAATTGGTAGAAGAAGGGATCGTCGAGGGGATCGTCTATGCCCGTAACACCGTAACTTCCAACGATCAGCAGGCGGAACTTGGATTTCGTAAAGGGGACGAAGAACAAAAACTCGGCTATTTTATGTATCCCCTCTACTCGGCAGTCAATTTTACGATCGAGCATCAAAGCAAACGCTCTATCGATGCACGGGTCGAATACACGGGCAACACCAATTCCATTAAACGGGAAAACGCTACCGAAGTATTTATGAAAAAATACAATATTGAAGTAATGGACATCGCCCACCTGCGCGGAACGACTATCTCACGTAAATTCGTCATTATCGATGAGGCCCAAAATATGACCAATGCCACCCTCAAACTTATCGGAACCCGTATGGGAGATGAAACACGGCTTGTCATCATGGGTGACCCGGGACAAATTGATCACCCGTTCCTCTCCAAACGACGCAATGCCCTTGTCAGTTTGCTCAATAAAGCTCAGCACAATAATTTTGTCGCGGGGATTCAGTTACGCCATACGATCCGTTCACAGGTGGCTGATTGGTTTGATAAGAATTTTTAGTATTATTTTATAAAGTTCCCGTGATCCAATACAAAGAGCCGCTCCGAAGGCAGTAGTGCCGAGAGGAGCGAGCGTTCTTGGATCACAGTATGATCTTTTGGTACTTTTCTGGCTAAACAGAAAAGTACATAGAAGATATTAGATAGGAAGAACGCGGATTTTTTGTGAGAGTTTTTCTTTGAGTGTCGCTTCGATCGCGTAAAGGGTTCCCGTACTTGAACTCGCACAGCCGTTACATGCACCCAAATAACGGATATAGACATCGATATACTCCGGAGAGTCTTTAATATCGATAACTTCCATGTTTCCGCCGTCCATAACCAAGAACTGTCGAATCGAATCATCCACAACACTGTCAATCGCTTTGATTTTCTGTACAAGCGTCATTGCTTCGAAATCGCCCATTGCTCCGGCATCCGCAGCTGAACGCATTTTCTCTTGATCCATCTCAGCACGTACATCTGCAAGAATATCAACAAGATAATACTCACGCGCTTCATGTCCGCCCGGTTTGATACACGATTTACAAAAGCCGCCCGCTTTCGTATAATCCGTAACTTGCTCAACGGTTTTAAGATCATTGAGTTTAATGACTTCACGCAATGTTCCGAGACTTACACGGGCACATTCGCACACGATAATCTCATCTTCGAAACTGTTCTCATCCACACCGAGATAAAGCCCTGCCGCTTTTTTGATAACGTCATACGCCATAACCGAACAGTGCATTTTTTGCGGTGGAACAGCCGGGGTTTCCGGATCGTCGCGAAGTGCTTTTTCCACATCGATATTGGTAATTTTGACGGCTTCTTGCACCGTTTTTCCGATACAAAGCTCTGCCATCATATCTGAACTTGCAATCGCGGTACCGCAACCGAAACTTTTAAATTTTGATTTGACGATCGTGTCCGTAGTAGGATCAACCGCCCAATACAAACGGACGGCATCACCGCAGCTCTCCGCACCGAAATCGGCAACGATCAGCTTATGCCCTTCCGCAGCAGCTTCTTCTTCGGTAATTTCACCCTGATTATGAGGGTTATTCATCAACGTAGTTACTTTATTTGAGTACTGATCCCAAAGAGATCCGCCCAATAGATCATTTTTTGCCATAGTGGTTTCCTTTTAATGGTGAATGTGACATTCTCCGGCTTCGCCGCCGGGAGTCGGTTGTACTTTTGCATACGAGCTTGAAATGGCCCGTAAGCGTAAAACAGCACTTTTAAAATGCTCTATTACATAATCGATCTCTTCATCGGTTGTAAACCGGCTGAGACTGAGGCGGATACCTGTATGCGCCAGCTCATTGTCCGCACCGATCGCGAGCATAACGGTGTTGGCTTCCAAGCTTTCGCTCGCACACGCGGATCCGGTAGAGGCACCGATAAGAGCATTATTCAAATCCCAAAGCATCCCTTCCCCTTCGACACCGCGAATGGAAATAAGAATGGTATTCGGTGTACGGTTCTCACGGTTTCCTACCGTAAAAACATCGGATAATGTTGACAAAAGGGCATCTTCTAGACGGTCGCGTTTCGCTCGAATCGACGCCATTTTCTCTTCGATATTCTCAGTCGCGAGTTCAATCGCTTTCCCCATTCCGACGATGTAAGGAACATTCAAGGTACCGGAACGGCGACCTCCCATATGCTCTCCACCATGCAACAACGGAGTAAGTTCTTCAGAGTTACGAATATAAAGTGCTCCGATCCCTTTCGGACCGTGGAATTTATGGGCTGATAATGACATAAAGTCGACATGGACGTCTTGCATATCTACAGGGATCTTGCCTACGGCTTGAACGCCGTCCGTATGGAACAGAACCCCTTTTTCTTTACAGATTTCACCGATTTCTTTGATCGGGAAAATCATTCCGGTTTCATTGTTTGCCCACATAACCGACACAAGTGCCGTTTTGTCGGTAATAAAACTGCGAAGCGTATGCGCTTCGACAATCCCTTGATCATTGACCGGAAGATAGGTTACTTTGACACCTTGCTCTTCGAGAAATTTACAAGTGGAAAGAACCGAAGGGTGTTCAATCTCAGTGGTAACGATATGATTTTTATCACCGTTGAGGATTTTATCCACCCATACTGATTTAAGGACCCAATTGTTCGATTCCGTCGCACAAGAGGTAAAGATGATATCATCGTTATCGCTCGCGTTGATCGCTTTGTACATTTGATTGATCGCTTTGGTAATTGCGGGATGTGATGCGGTACCAAAACGGTGAAGCGAATTGGGGTTTCCATACACTTCACTAAAGTACGGGATCATCGCCTCTACGACGGCAGGGTCGACCATCGTTGTGGCATTGTTGTCTAAATAGACTTGCATTGTATGCTCCTCAGGGGGTTTCTAATAAAAGACTAAATTAGTCTTGTTTAACTTTTGGGATAATAGTGCAAACGACGTTATAGTAACCTTAAAGGTTTTTTATGTTTAGCGTAGCTTAAGGATGCAATCAACTCCCCATCAAATCGATCAACTGGTCGATTGTCTCTTGAAAGTGAGTAATACTCATAGATTCTTGGGAAAGAAAGGCTTCCATTTTTGCTTTTTTAGCCATCGCCTCATCCAGCTCCCTATCGGTCCCCTGCACATACGCACCGATCCGTATTAACATCTCGTTCTCTTTTAACAGTGTATAGAGACGTCGAAAACGTCTGACGGCCGCAAGATGTTCAGGAGTAATAATATCATTCATTACCCTAGAAGCCGAATTCAAAATATGGATCGGAGGATAAATACCGAAATCGGTCAATTCACGCGAAAGGACAATATGACCGTCCAGAATCGAACGCGATTGGTCGGCGATCGGATCACTCAGGTCATCTCCTTCGACAAGTACGGTGAAAAAAGCGGTTATCGAGCCGTTGCCTTCCTCTTTACCCGCACGTTCCATCAACTGCGGCAATAGAGTAAGCGATGAGGGAGGGTATCCTTTTGAAGTAGGCGGTTCACCCAAAGCCAGACCGATCTCCCGCTGCGCCATTGCAAAACGGGTAACCGAGTCCATCATAAAAAGGACATCGTGTCCTTTGCCTTTAAAATATTCCGCCACACTCATTGCGCTAAAGGCCCCGTATTTCCGCATCAGCGGTGAATCGTCACTGGTCGCAACAACTAAAACGGTATTTTCGAGATTACCGCCGAGCGATTTTTCGATAAATTCGGGAACTTCACGCCCCCGCTCCCCGATCAGGGCAACTACTTTGATCGGAGCATCGGCACCGCGGACAATCATCCCCATCAAGGTCGATTTCCCGACTCCGCTCCCCGCAAAAATTCCCAGTTTTTGCCCTTTTCCGCAGGTAAGCAATCCATCGATCGTTTTGACTCCGACACTAAACGGTTCATCGATCATCCCCCGTTTCATCGCCGCGATAGGAGCTTTGATGATCGACTCGAGATGAGTCCCCCCGATAGGCCCTTTTCCATCGATAGGGTTCATAAATGGATCGACGACCCGTCCGAGTAACGCTTCCCCTACTTCGATCATCATTCCGGTCTGATTCGGATACACTTTGTCTCCGGCACGAAACCCTTCGATAAACCGAAACGGCGTTATGTAAAAACGGTTGCGTTCTACTTCGCTTACCATCCCCAATGCCTCTGCACCGTTAACTTCTGAAACCATCACCACGGTATCGCCGATACTGACGTGCAATCCTTCCGCAACGATGACGGTAGGGCTGATTTTAGTCACAGTACCGAACACGGTCGTGAGCTTTTCAGTCCCTAAACGGCTGCGAAGTGCTTTGAGCGGCATAATTTAGTAACGGTTCCCGCTTGAAGAATTGATAAGACTGAAAAATTCCATACGCGTTTTTTCATCTTTTTTAAACAATCCGCGCAGTGCACTCGACGTCGTAGTTGAACTGATTTTTTGAACCCCGCGCATCTCCATACACATGTGACGTGCTTGAATGACAACCGCAACCCCTTTAGGAGAAACCGCTTCCATCAACGCATCCGCTATCTGCTCTGTGAGCTGTTCTTGGATCTGCATCCGACGTGCAAATACATCGACCACGCGCGGGATTTTCGAGAGTCCAACGACTTTCCCGTCCGGAATATACGCCACATGCGCCCGACCGATAATCGGCAGGAGATGGTGCTCACAGGTTGAGTAAAATTCAATATCTTTGATCAATACCATTTCATCGTTACTGCTGGAAAACATAGCTGAATTCAAAATCGTCTGCGGATCTTCCTGATAGCCGCCGAACATAAACTCATACGCTTTCAAAACACGCCCGGGCGTCTTTTCCAACCCTTCGCGGTTTACGTCTTCTCCGACATAGCGCATCATGGTTTTGACCGCTTCTTCAAAATTTTGCTGATCTTTTGGGTTTGACATCGATTCTCTCATACTGAATATTATTAATAGGACTGTATCATGTCTTTGCTTTTATTTTAATTCAGCGTACAATTAACCCTTTTTGGATATTATTGCCCCCATTTGATCACATAGTGACATAACAGCAAAAGGGATTCAATGCAAATTACAACCAATAAAATCGACTCAGCCAACGCAAAAATCAACGCGGCCATTACTCGCGGTACTATCGATAGCAACATCGAAAAAATCGCCAATCAACTCTCTAAAGATGTAAAAATTGCCGGTTTCCGCAAAGGAAAAGTCCCCGTCAGCGCGGTGAAAAAGCAATACGGTGAGCGTTTGGTTCAAGATGCCGAAGCACAAGCACTACGCGACCTTTTGAGCGCAGCCCTCGAAGAGATGAAAATTGCATCAGATGCATTGATCGGTGAACCGCAAATTTCTAAATTTGAAAAAAACGACAACGGTATCGATGTTGAAGTCATCATAGCAACCCGCCCTGCAATCGAACTCGGCGACTACGCGGCAATGGTTCCGGAAGTAACAAAACCTGCTATCGACGATGCGGCTATTACAGCCCGTATCGAAGAGCTCGCATCAGCGCAAGCACCTTTGGTCAACGTCGATGAAGACCGTGCGCTTGTAAGCGGCGATACTGCACTTCTTGATTTTGAAGGATTTGTCGACGGTGAAGCATTCGAAGGCGGTAAAGCAGAAAACTTCTCTCTTCGTCTCGGAAGCGGACAATTCATCCCTGGTTTCGAAGACCAAGTAATCGGCATGAAAAAAGGTGAAGAAAAAACCATCGACGTAACCTTCCCTGAAAACTACGGCGGAGCAAAATTAGCGGGGAAACCGGCTCAATTTAAAATCAAAATCAATGCAATCCAAACCAAAGAAGCAGTAGTCATCGATGATGAACTTGCGAAAAAAATGCTTCCTGGATTTGAAGATGCAAGCGTTGATATGCTCAAAGAAAAAGTAAAAGAACAACTTCAAAGCGAAGCAATGAGCGCCCTCTATAACGACGAGCTTAAACCAAATTTGATGGAAACGTTTGTCGCTGCATACACCATTGATCTTCCTGAATTCATCGTAGAACAAGAGATGGATATGGCACTCAATAAAAAAGCTCGCGATTTAAGCGAAGCGCAACTTGAAGAGCTCCGTAATGATGCTGAACAAGTAAAAGCGATGCGTGAAACGTTCCGCGACGATGCATGCCGCGCCGTTAAAGCAACCTTCATCGTTGACGCATTGGCAAAAGCAGAAAATATCATCGTTAACGAGCAAGAATTGATGCAGACGATCTATTATGAAGCAATGCAAATGGGTCAAGATCCGGCAGCAGTTTACAAACACTATCAAGAATCAGGATATCTTCCTGCAATTCAAATGGCAATGATCGAAGATCGCGTACTCAGTAAATTGCTTAACGATAAAATCAAAGAGGCATAATGAGCTATATCCCTTACGTCATTGAAAAAACGGGTCGCGGTGAGCGCTCGTATGACATCTATTCACGTCTCCTGAAAGACCGTATTATCATGCTCAGCGGAGAGGTAAACGATCCTGTCGCTTCTTCGATTGTGGCACAATTGCTCTTTTTGGAAGCGGAAGATCCTCAAAAAGATATCTATTTTTACATCAATTCTCCCGGCGGTGTTATCACTTCCGGGATGGCGATCTATGATACGATGAACTACATCCGTCCCGATGTCTGCACTATTTGTATCGGTCAAGCGGCATCTATGGGTGCTTTCTTGCTCAGTTCGGGTGCAAAAGGAAAGCGCTATGCGTTGCCTCATGCACGCATCATGATCCATCAACCTCTCGGAGGTGCGCAAGGTCAGGCAACCGATATCGAAATCCAAGCCAAAGAAATTTTGCGCATGAAAGCAGAGCTCAATGAAATTTTGGCTAAAAACTGCGGACAAAGCGTTAAAAAACTTGAAAAAGATACCGATCGCGATAACTTTATGTCAGCTCATGAAGCGGTGACTTATGGTATCATCGATGAAGTACTTATTCAAAAAGAAAAAGAAGAGAAGTAAAGGCTAAAAGATGGCGACGATCGCTGATCCTAAACGCTCACAACGCCAAAGCGGCGAAGAGGGATTTATCAGTGCCAGCTCGTTAGGTGATCCTACCAGCGATCTTGAAATATTCGCAAAAGAGGTCCTCACCGCCCTCATCTCCGATAATCTCCCCCCTACTCCGAATAATTTTTCCCTCTATTTCGACCGTATTTTGGAAGAAAAAAGCGAAAGCCTTCGCCGTCAAATCGGTGCTATTTTAGAGCTCGAAGAGGGTAATGAGGATGAAAAAAGCATTGAGCTGGAAAAAAACCTCAAACGGGGCTTTTCTTCCGTTAAAAGTATTTTGCAGCTGAGTGCCACACTCTATAAAAATATCTCTTTGATGGAAAAGATTTTAGATAAACGGAAAGAGGAGATCAAAAGTATCCCTTCCTTAAGCGGAGCCAGTGATCTGCTGGCCTCTTTAGGAAACGACATCGGTAAACTCAGCGGTATTCTAAAAAAACAAGTCGTTCATATGAAAACTATCTATGAAGAGACCGCTACAATTGTTAAACAAGTTGAAAATGACACGATTTTTGATAACCAATACGGTGTCTACAACAAGCGGTATCTTATTACACGACTTGAGCAAGAACGCAATCTTATTGATGAGTTCAAACACAAAAGTTCTCTTATCACTGTACGGCTCTCCAAAGATGCCAATACGAGTCAAAGTGAAAAAGCGCAGCAGTTAATGGTACGTACGGTCGCCCGGTTACTCCTTAAAACATCACGTCGCAGTGATGTTGTTGCCCATTACGGTGAAGGTATTTTTGCTATGGTACTTAAACATACCGATCTAGAGAGTGCAAAGCGGGCATCTGAGCGTCTATTTGATCTTGTCGCCTCCAGTAACTTTTTCCTGGCCGAGCAGGAAATTCAACTGCGTATCGCCATCGGCGTTGCCGAACTTAACGCATCCGTCGGGGTTGAACAGACCCTCGTATGCACACTAAACGCTATGGAAGCGGCAGACAAGGAACCAACCCTCCGCTACATGGTCTGTAATTCGTAAGGTCACTATGATTCTCCCAATTATTACTTATCCAAACAAACAGCTTAAAACCCGTTCCGTTGAGGTAACCAATTTTGATGAGTTGCTGCACCGTTTTTTAGATGATATGTTTGATACCATGATGAGTTCAAACGGTATCGGATTAGCCTCGATACAAGTTGCCAATCCGATTCGTGCCATTATCCTTTGTATACCGGACGAAGACGGCAAACAACACAAAGAGAATCTCATCGAAATTATCAATCCGGTTATCCATACCCCAAGAGGAAATGTCTTATACCAAGAGGGATGTTTGAGTGTTCCCGGTTTCTATGAAGATGTAGAACGTTACGAATCGCTAACTCTTCACTACCAAAATCGGCACGGCGAGCCTTGTGTTCTCCATGCCACAGACCTACTCTCTATCGCAATCCAACATGAAATCGATCATTTGGAAGGGAAGCTTTTCATCGAAAAACTCTCATATCATCGCCGAAAAAAATTTGAAAAAGAGTATAAAAAAGCTCAAAAAGAAAAAAAATAACTCTTTCATAAATATTGCGTAATGCAATATTTATTTCCTTCCTCCCTTCTTTTGATACAATTACCGTGTTCAATATAACTTTATCAGTTAAATGCAGTTATATTTAGAAGCTTAAATATTTTTACCGGACTAAAAAACAATAATAGTATTTATTTTAAGGGCATTACAATATACCGATAATTCATTTTGGAGGTATACCGTGAAACTCCTGCTAAATAAAAAATACTACAGCATCTATCTGGTGGGGGCTATTATTTCCGCCTGCTTCCTATTTATGTTCATTAGTACTATTGCTGTTTTAAAAAATATCGGCGGCGGAAAAACAAGTGCAGATATAGCGCTCGAAAAAGCCAAACAAAATTGCGATAGGAAAAAAGGCGAATTAGTACAGTTAAGTAAACAAAATCCTCTCAATACGACTTGTATTGCTCAGAGATAATGGCATACTGAACAACTCTACTCGTTTCTTCCCAACATCCTGTTGCTTTCTGAACGAATGGAGTGAGGATGAAACAACTGCAATGCGCAACGTTTGAGGGAATTGATGCTAAGAAGGTTGAGGTTCAGTTTAGTGCCACAAAAGGGCTGCCGGCATTTACCATTGTCGGTATGGCCAACACTGCCATCACCGAGTCTAAAGAGCGGGTGAAATCAGCTCTATTGAGTAACAGTTTCACATTCCCCCCTAAACGTCTCACCGTCAATCTGGCTCCCAGTGATTTACGTAAAGAGGGTTCTCATTTTGATCTCCCAATCGCTGCACTCATCGCATTAGGAAACTATGAGGGAGAGATAGGCGATTGGTATGTATTCGGAGAGCTGGGGCTGGATGGAAATGTTACCGAAAATACCCTCCTCTACCCTATCATTCTCTCTTTGGCAAATCAAGGGGCAATCACACGCGCTATCGTTCCTGCAGTAAGCTTGCCCAAACTCTCTAAAATACCGGGGATTGAATTTTTCGGGGTTAACTCTCTAACCGATACGCTCAATCTGTTACGTGCCGAAGAACTTCCACAATCTCAGTCACATGTTTCTACTTTTGATTTTAATCACGTCACCCATAATCATCAAAACTATTATTTCCATCAACACTATCCTCTTGATTTTAGTGAAATCAAAGGTCAGGAACATGCCAAACGCTCTGCCCTGATCGCGGCATGCGGAATGCATAATCTCCTCCTAGAAGGCTCTCCCGGATCCGGTAAATCGATGATTGCCAAACGTCTGGTTCATATCATGCCGCCCCTCCATAATGATGAGATGCTCGAATGCGCAAAATTGGAGATATTAGAGGGAAAAGAGCCGACCTTTACCCCTTCGCGTCCATTTCGTTCACCCCATCACTCCAGCACAGGAGCAAGCATCTTCGGAGGCGGCTGTAATTTCCAGTAAACGTTGCTACATTCCAATAAACTATGCTACATTTTTTAAATAGACTCTATTTACAATGTTATAAATCGATTTTATTTTAAATAAATTTCATTTATTCCCAATTTTATGAGTCATTGTTTATGTTAAAAATACAGAAACGTACTTGATAAATCTCGATATGTCTCATGCTTATTACCTTCATTTAACATTTCATAATGCTGCGTGATGCTGTAAACACTGCAGCATATTCTTCAGACGATTTCCGCATCTTTGCAATAAGATCTGCATTCCCTGGAATATCGCGTACAACAATTTTTGGCATATATTTTTGAATTGTTGGTATAACATCAAGATAATTCTCATCAGTTGAAATAACAGCGTAAATACGCCATATCTCATCATTGATCTTCACTCGCATTTGTGTGTCTTCCCACAAACTAAAATACGGTGCTCGCTCCAAGAAAGTATTAAAATTATCTGGAACCAACAATTCAATTTTATTTTTGATCTCACCATATGGTTTATAAAAGGCATTCATGCCCTGTTCAATTCCACGGATCTTCAACATAAGACTATTCCTATGCGTTTTATCAAAAAGTTCCTCTGTGATTTGAATATCTTCAATAAGTGCGGCAGTATATGTAAGAATCCCTTGCCACTTCTCTGTATGTACTTCCGCCACAAGATACCAATAAAACTCGAGATTGACAATCTGGAGCGGAATAACCTTTCGTTCCTTGTTTCTATAGATTATTTTTAAATAACGTCCTTTACGAACAGCCGTCTTAATTGTTGCAAAAGTATCAAGCATATTGTCATCGGTTTTTTCAACTGAGTCTTTTTGAAGAAGTCTAAGATGACGACGTCTAACATAGCGATTAACAATCCGATGCACTGTTTCTTTTAGTCCATATCCATAATGTGTAGCATTTCTCCGAATTCCAGCCAATATAACTGCTTCTTCAGGCGAAAGCAAGGTTGTTTCTAAGAAATGGTGTTTATGGGCTTTCCACATGTGTTGTGAGGGATAATAATCTATCTCACCATCATAATACATATCTACAACTTCACCAAATCGCTTACGGAGAGAATCGAGATTGACATTTAGTTGTGCCGCCTCATCCCTAAGACTTATCCCCTCTGTAAGATCTGATATTTTATGGATAATTGATGCAACTGCCATATCGAGTGAAATAAGCTTGCTCATAATTAAATAATCCCGTCCACTAAAAAATTATGCAATTCAATAGGGGTACAACTTTTTTTTGACGTACCCTTTATTTTACAATTTTATCATAGGGGACCGTTAAGGTGGGTATCCTAATGGAATTTCAGGTTTTGGCACAGGCCATTCATCTATTTATTCAACCATAAAAGGATATAAAAATGTCTAACGACAAACATACTGCTCCAGGGCAGAACAAAGAATATACTATCACTGTCAACACAAGAGAGAAGGTAGTGCAAGAGCATAAAGTTGACTACGATGAGATTGTTAGGTTGTCAGGTCTTATCGGAACTGACACAACATCATTTCTGATTTCGTATGAACGCGGCGTTGGTAATGCCAGTGGAAATCTTTCCCAAGGTGAATCTATTGTCCTTAAGGACGGGATGGTATTTAATGTCACAAACTGTAATCGATCATAGTCCTGATCTAAAACGGCTTCAGAATGAAGGGTATAGCCTCTTTGCTCAAGATGGATATTTGGTAATTGACGATATCCCTTATCTTAATTCAGGCAAAGAAGTTGTAACAGGAAGACTGATCACAGCATATACGCAAGCGGGCAGCAAAGCAGTATGCTCTGACCATATAGTCTTTTTTGACGGCGAAACGCCACACGATATTGAAGGAAGAGCACTCAATCAGATCATCAATGGTGTCTCCGAGAATGTGCATTCAAATAGTATCAAAAGTCGTATGCGATTTTCAAGCAAGCCAGATACGGGTTACAAAGATATTCATCACAAAATGACATCTTATATTGAAATGCTTGCTGGTCCGGCCAGGGTTCTAGACCCGTCCAGTACTCCAAGGAAGTATAAAGCTATTCCTCAAAACACGGATAACAGCCCCTTCGTATACAGTGACACCAATGCTAGCAGAGCTGGTGTACAATCGATTAGCCAAAAGCTATCGGGACAACGGATTGGTATTATTGGCCTTGGCGGCACAGGGTCATATATCCTTGATTTTGTAGCCAAAACACCTGTAACGGAAATTCGGCTTATAGACGGTGATGAATACTATGCACACAACGCTTTTCGATCACCATCAGCAGCAAGTATTGATGAGCTAAATGCCGGCATGAAGAAAGTAGTATATCATCAGCAAAAGTATTCGAAGCTGCACCGTGGAATCACTATTCATCCCTGCTATCTTTCAAAAGAAACTATGGATTTGCTGGATGGACTGGATTTCGTTTTCATAGCAATAGATCAAGGTTCCGTCAAAGCAGATATTTTTGCGTACCTCGATCTCAAAGGTATTCCTCACATAGACGTTGGCATGGGTGTCGAAATAACCCCATCAAATACCTTACGTGGGGCCATTCGCACGACAGCGTTTACTAATCCATCTCGGTTGGGGTTGAGACGATTCATTAATCTCAAAGATGACGATGATGCAATCTATAGTTCAAATATCCAGATCTGCGAACTCAACGCATTTAATGCCGTGTTGGCTGTTGTGGCTTGGAAACGCCATATGAACTTTTATCATGAAAGTGTACTTGTCGGACAGACCTCGTTCAATATCGATACAATGGGCCTAATAGGGGTTGATCATGAATCATAAATTTGTTACGACAATACCTGCCGCCATAGAAGAACAAACGCTTTATATTTCTATTGAATATAAAACAGCTATTCATCTTTGCGCATGCGGCTGTGGCTGTGAAGTAGTTACCCCTCTTTCACCAAGTGGGTGGAAAATGACATACAATGGAGCGGTTGTTTCATTGCATCCTTCTATTGGGAATTGGAGCTTGCCATGTAAATCACACTACTTTATTATTAATGACGCAATAAAATGGGCAAATGCTTTTGATGAAGAACAAATCACTCGCACTAAGGCCATCGATAAACGTTCTCATGAAACCTATTATGGTGGCAATAGTGACAAACAACCTGTTATGCCCACTCACAATCAAGATACTTTTATCATGAAGATAAAAAAAGTTTGGAAAAACTTACTGGGTTAAGACATTTTTCGTAGTATTTAATGTACTACGAAACGTCAACATTTCACTTCTAAATTTAACGTTTTGGTTAATACTTTATTTAATGAATCACTAAACAATATATTTAGTAAATCATTAAATATTTTAGACTGATCCTAAGTATATTAAATAGCCAAATATGCATAGACCATGAAGGAAAATTAAGATCGGAAATATCCCTTCAAAAGATTTTGTCTTATGTCTAAAATATTTCTGCCCCAGCAAAGCACCGACACTTCCACCGCAAATCGAAGTTGAGAGGAGCATTCTATTGCTGATCCGCCACATTTTATTGACGGCAAAATATTTATCTAATCCAAATAAAATAAACGTTCCGATATTGATGCTGACGAGATAAAAAACGATCTGAATCATTTTGATTTTTCCCTTGCAATATTTAAACGATTTAACACGTATTCTACCTTAATTGATTCAATAAACTATGCTACAATAAGAACATTATCAATCCTCTCAAAATAAAGTAGACTTCATGATAAATATTGATAAATATGGTATACGCAGTTTCCCTAAAGATAATATTCAACGCGTTATCTGGTGGTACGGTCCGGTTATAAAAAATCCTCACGACTCAAACAATCCCTTAGTTCTTATTCTTGCCAGACCCATTCTTAATAATGATCTCTCGCAAACTGTCAATATTTTAATAGTTACTCTACCGGAACTAGATACTGTCAGGCTTGGGACAATATGGCTAGGGGCAAATAAATTAGATCGACTTTGGCGCAATTATGAAGGGCACAGAAGGAATCAATCATTCGAGTTCAATTTTACAAAACATAATCCTGAATCGATCCAATTTTTGAGTAAAAAACCAAATTCTCAATATGGGTATATTCCTCCATACAAATATTTTTTGGGAAATTTTGAGCATGATCCCGACATCTCAAGTCTTAAACGCCACTACTTCCAAACATATCTAACAAAACTTGTCTCTGATGACGGCATGACCGTTCTAGTACCCTCTTTGGAATTGCTTTCTGGAGCAGTTGCACCTGGCCACAAACTTATACGATCCGGATTGGTAAACTATCCATTGGATACGATGCTTTCAAAATATATGAACAAAGCGTATATCAAAGACAATGAATATTTTGTAGACTTCTCCGAAGAAAAAATATTGGCCAATCAAACCGTATTGGCCTATTTACGGCTTAACGAAATTTCTCGCTCACGGCTTAAACCTTTATGGCAGTCAATGCAAGTTTCCAAAGTTAATCAAACCGGTACTGCTTCTCCATATAAATATCCTATTGTTTTACCCTATCATCCATATACCCTCAGATTAGAAGGGGACGGTATTCAAATTGATAAGGATACTTTTCTTTTATTACGAATTTATGGCTCAACTTTGCCGAATGATTATCAAGTACATGATCTAGCACCTTCTAAACCTCAAGGTGATCCAACAAATAATAATGGAAATGGCAAGAAGCCAGCCGGAAAAAATCCTGAGCCTTTAGAAGTTCCTGGAAACGATCAATATGAAATTACTGAAATTTTAGAACCAGATGATAGAGAAACTGCCGTTCGAATTCGATCGGAAGTAAGAATTATTGGGACAAAACCGATCATTACTACCGTCATCGATAATGATTCGTCCAATAATCCCGTCATTATTTCAAGTGGAGAAGAAAGTGAATCAGATAGAAATGAACCGGATGACGAAGAGATTGACGATGGTAAGCCTTCGGAAGAAAAAAACAATGATTTATCAGAGAACAAGACTCTATCTTCCGGAGAACCTGATTCTAGAAATGAGTCCAAAGGCAATAAGCCTGCCGAACAAGAGAAACTTGAGACAACCGGCCTAAATACTCACTTTAAAAAGATCATTGCCGCTCTTCATGCCTTGGTACTTTCTCCCGATTCAGATGTGGCTTCTTTTGTATATGTGAATAATTACGGTCAAGAGTTTGCCGAAGAAACGTTTTGCACGCTAAAAGGTATCAAACTTCCTCCGGATTATAAAGGACGATGGTTTACTAGAGGTAAGAAAGAAAATTCCGAAAAAAACGAATACATCCTCAGAAAATTTTTGATTGCTAAAGTTATTTTGAAAAATAAAAAAATAGCGTATCTTCTGGAAATTGAGCGGAAAGAAAATGAGGCATTTCTGGGGCTTATATTCAATACAGAGGACGGCACTGTCCCCAAACCAATAATTGCTGATCTACTAAGAAATATCGCTATCTATAAAGGAAGATATTACGGCAAGAAAACAGAGGAAGAAGAGAGCGAAACCCCTCTTGCCTTAGATCTTTCGGTCCATCTTTCAATGCCATACAGACATCCTAGTAGCTATCAACTTACTAAAATAATTGCTCGTGCTATTCGTAAAAATATTTTTCTTGAGCAATTCTTCTCTTGATTGCTTTGATACTTTCAGCTAGTATACGGTGAATTTCAAATAAGAGGAATAAACATGGGTGTAAATATTGATAAACCGCTTCTATGGAAAGCAGATACTGGAATGACCCCCATTTAGTAGACGGTTCAATTGACGACCGACACCTCATGGTTTCTTGATTCCGAGAAGTATCTTACCTCAAATTCGTTTGGAGACAAATATCCAAGATAGCTGTGTCGTCTTTT
>NZ_JAQUHV010000020.1 GCF_028681615.1 Sulfuricurvum sp. | reverse complement strand
AAAAGACGACACAGCTATCTTGGATATTTGTCTCCAAACGAATTTGAGGTAAGATACTTCTCGGAATCAAGAAACCATGAGGTGTCGGTCGTCAATTGAACCGTCTACTAAATGGGGGTCATTCCACTTAGCATGTTGATAGTGTTGATACATGTGTCTCTCATTTAAATGAATGACGCATGTTAGATAATGAAAATGAACTATAACTTAACGATTTTCAAGCTTAATATAGTATTACACGAGTAGATGCCATTAAGTTATAACTCATACTTGTACTCTACACTTTTACCAGCGAATTAAAATTTGCAAATCAATTAGAAGGATTTTTTACATGAAAAAAGTAACTACTATTACACTTGTTACACTATTAACAGCATCGGCAGCATTTGCCTATACCGGTAGTGAGATGGCTAAAAAGGCAAATGTTACAATGCCCGAGGCGCAAAAAATTGCCCTTAAAACCTATGCTGGTATAATCATTGATGAAGAGTTAGAAAAAGAATCTGGAGGAAGTGGTCTGAGATATTCTTTTGTCATTAAACAAGGAAAAGTCTCTCATGAAGTGGGTGTTGATGCTAAAGATGGAAAAATCTTAGAAAATAAAGTTGAAGGCCCGAATGCAGACTGATGGGGAGATATAGATGAAACTACTGTTAGTTGAAGATGATGGAATGGTCGGTGAAAGTCTGCAAAAAGGGCTTAAAGCTGAAGGATACAGTGTGGATTGGGCGAAGACAGCAGGTGATGGTTCTTTTGCCCTTGAAACCAATGCCTATGACATCATGCTTTTAGATTTGGGGTTACCCGATTATTCAGGGATAGAGCTTTTACAGATAATACGGCAGAAACACAACCAAGTTCCAACCATTATTTTAACCGCAAAAGATTCGATTCAAGATCGTGTTGGGGGATTAGATGCGGGAGCAGATGATTATCTGGTTAAACCATTTAGTTTAGATGAACTGCTGGCACGGCTTCGAGCGCTTTTACGTCGAAAAAATGGAAGAGCTGAACCGTTAATTGAACATAACGGGCTTATATTAAACCCCAAAACATTTGAAGCGATACTTGATAATCAAACTTTCAAACTTTCTACTAAAGAATTTGCAGTTCTCATGGCACTGATTAAAACACCGGGAGCACCCTTGTCAAAAGGACAGCTTGAAGCGCAGCTCTACGGATGGGAGGACTCAAACCAAAGCAATACGATCGAAGTTTTTATCCATTCGCTACGCCGAAAATTAGGACAGGAATGGATAAAAAATATTCGGGGATTAGGGTATTTCATTCCTAAAAATCCTAGAAAAGAGACACATTGAATTCAATTCGCTCAAAACTTCTTGCAACTCTTATGGGAACGGCTTTTTGTGCTATGTCCATAGCTGCTATAGCTGTTTATTTTGAGGTTAAAGATGAAACAAATGAACTGTTTGATTATCAGCTTGAACAGATGGCCGGAGTCTTTTTAAACACATCTACGCTTTCATTTGATCATTTTATAAACAAAAGCAACATTGAAGAAATAGATAATGACTTTGCACTCATTGTTTATGATGCTCAACACAAAAAAATCTACTCAACCGGTATGGATGTTAGCATTCCTTATCCATCCATTTTAGGGTATAAAGACCAAATCATAGAAAATAAAAAATGGAGTTCTTTTAGTGCAAAAAACAATGATAAAACAGTTACTGTTTTACAGCCTGAAGAGGCACGTCAAGAGATTGCTGCTTCGACAGCACTTATGTCTATTTTACCTTTTTTGATTGTATTGCCGATATTTGCCCTCTTGATTTGGTTCATCGTTCGCAAAGAATTATCACCTATAAATGATTTTCAAAACACTGTTTCTTCATTGGATGAGCATAGGTTGGAACCCTTGATTTTCTCTTATTTGCCTCGTGAACTTAAGCCCTTAGGAGATGCTCTTAATGCAATGATCGAGCGGTTAAAAATTGCTCTCCAAGCACGTAAAAACTTTGTAGCCGATGCCGCGCATGAATTGCGTACCCCCTTGTCCGCTTTGCTGCTTCAATTGGAATTGGCTAAAAAATCTGTGGATCCAAAAGAGACTCAAACGGCTTTAGAAACCTTGGGAAAAGGGATTCTAAGGGCGAATCGACTGATCGAACAGCTTTTGATGCTTGCACGGCAGGAAAAAAGCAGTGATCGGATGGATGAAAAAACAGATTTGACCCATGTGGTATCGGAAACTCTTATTACTTTGCTTCCTCTGGCTGAAGCAAAAAAGATTGAACTTATCGTTGAACAGATTGAACCGGCAAGTATCATAGCGAACGAATACGATATCCAAACCCTTGTTACTAATCTGCTTGATAACGCCATCCGCTATACCCCACAGAGGGGAACGGTTTCTATTGGGCTCTATATCTTACACAATGTGGCCGTTTTAAAGATAATTGACAATGGTATTGGAGTCAATGAGAGTAACAAGGAACGGGTCTTTGACCGTTTTTATCGGGTCAACAATCACCATAGTATCGGGAGCGGATTGGGGCTTTCCATTGTCAAAGAGATTTGTCAAAAATATGATATTAAGATTATCCTTGAGGATAATATTCCTAGCGGAACCATCGTCACTCTCGAATTTCATCAAGAAAGATCAGTATGATAAAAAAATTCAACACGCTTGCAATGGGTATTGTTGTTAGTTTAGGATTGGTTGGATGTGCAACGTATAAGCCGCAAGTTCTCCCTTCTGTCGCCGACATTGTTTCGCCCTCAAAAGTTGATGACATAGATACAAGAAAGGGTACGAATACCAAAAATTTATCGCTTATTGTCCATGAAGTAGCACGGTATAACCCAGATTTGAGAGCCATGCGTCAGGATCTTAATATTTCTGATGCTCTTGTTCTTGGTGCCGGTTTGCTTCCTGATCCCTCAGTCGGATTGTCGATTGCAACACCCTTGGGAGGGGAAGGACTTTATAATGCTTTGGGTGCTGGAATCGGTTGGTCATTGGGATCATTGTTCACCCGATCAAGCGATGTAAATCGTGCCCAATTGGAACGTAATGTGACCATCGCGAGCTATGATTGGCAGGTACGCCTCACTATTGCGAACGCACTGGTTCTTGCAGGTCGTTTAAACTCGCTTCAAGAACAGCGAAAAATTGCATTAAGAACGCTTGAGTTATCTCAGCGTTTATCCGAGGTGACGGGTCAAAAGGCATTAGTGTTTGATGAAACACTCATCATGAGCAACAGCCGAAAAATGATGATGCTCGATGCGCTGGATACTCAAGCAAAAATTAACGATCAGATTGCTTCTACGCAGTATGAACTCAACTATCAATTAGGTCTTGCACCTTCTGAAAAGATTCAGATTGTTCCGTTTGATTTGGATGGAAGCATTCCTGATCCTAAAGCATTGTTTGAACAAGCCGTTGAAAAACGAAATGATCTTGTAGCTCGCCAATACGCATATCAATCGAGTGATACATTCTATAAACGAAATTTACTGGCACAATTTCCCTCATTCGCACTTACTTTGAACTGGTCAAGTGATACTTCGAAAATCAAAACATTTGGTCCCTCGGTCACTTTTGATCTTCCGTTATGGAATCGAAATCAGGGGGGGATCGCCCTTTCAAAAGCGCTACGAGATAAAGAAAAAGAGAGTTATTCGGCAGCATTAGAGAGAGCGTATAGCGATATTTTTTCATTGAGCGATGCACTGAAAAGAAATCAAATATTGTATGCAAAAGCCAAGGACGAAAGCACTATGAATCAAAAACTCACAGAGACACTTCACAAGGCCCTCAAAAAAGGAGATATCACCTTGATCGATTACACCGCAAAAATGAATGAAATCAATACAAAAGAGCTTTGGATGATCGGATTGTCCCAGAGCATTTTTGAGCAACGAATCGCTTTGTCCTTAGCAAGCGGATCTAGTACAATGTTAGGTGAAACCAAATGAAAAAATTAGCCATTATATTAACGTGCCTTACTTTCTTCTCCGTTGTAGCCCTTAACGCACAGGTCATTGCAACGGTATCAGCGCAAAAGGCAACCGTCGCATCACTGGAAAAGAGTGTTCGCGGCTATGGATCGATTGACTTTGATCCCCTTACATCGACAACGCTTTCTCTTGAATCCGGGGCAAAAATTGTTGCAGTAAAGGTAGTGCCGGGGCAAAAAGTCAAAAAAGGGGAAATCGTAGCAACGATTGCCCCAAGTGAGAGCGATGTATCGGCACTAAGGTTGGCAACGATAAGTGTCGAATATGGACAAAAAGAGAAAAACAGGGTATCTTCTATGCGTGATGCCGCATTGGCAACCAATGCAGACGTTGAGCTTGCCTCACAAAATCTTGATAAAGCATTGCAGACCAAAGCAGAGTTATCCAAAAAACTTCACTCCGCTATAGGTGGAACTCTTAAATCACCGATAAACGGTGTTATTCAAAGTATTATGATCAAAAACGGGGATATTGTCTCGGCTCAAATGCCTCTTATTCTGATTGGAAGTGCCAATCATCTGATTGCTACACTGGGTATTGAACCATCAAGTGCTCGTGATATTCGCATGGGACAAAAAGTGATTATTACACCCTCTTCATCTTCATTGAAACCGCATATCGGTTCAATCGTTTCACTATCCTCTCAAATAGATCCTAAAAGTAGATTGGTGAGTGTTCGGATTCAAATCCCGTCATCGAAGGATTTTATGGCCGGTACCTCTATCTCAGGTGAAATAGTAACAGGATCGGAACGCGGTATTGTCCTCCCATCAACAGCAATTATTACGCGTAACAATGTGCATTATTGTTTTGTGGTAATGAACCAAAAAGCTCTTTTACGCAAAGTAAGGGTTGGAAATTCTCATAATGGAAATACCCTCATATTGGAGGGGATTCGTTCCAATGATCACGTGATTACCCTTGGCAATTATGAGTGTGAAAATGGTATGCGGGTAAATGTAATGGAGAAAGTACATTGAACTGGGTAAAAAATCATAAGAGATCCATCCTGTTCGCAGCGTTGTTGCTTTTCATCGCAGGGGCATTTTCGGCATGGAAACTTCCTGTTTCACTTTTTCCAACGGTCAGTTTTCCTCGCATTGTCGTATCGGTTGATTCTGGAAATCTTCCGATAGATCAAACAAATCTTGAAATAACACGTCCCATTGCTCAGGCTATCCGGTCGATTCCGGGCGTTAAAACGCTCCGTACCACCTCCGCCAAAGGATCAAGCGAACTCTCCGTTTTTTTTGAGTGGGGGCTTGATATGGATAAGAAACTTCTTCAGATAGAGTCAGCCGTCAATCAAACAATTCCCCTTTTACCGCCAGGGGTATCGTATGATGCTAAACGGATGGATCCGACTGTTTTTCCTATTTTTGGGCTCTCTTTGACTTCTGATACGT
This sequence comes from Sulfuricurvum sp., assembly GCF_028681615.1. Lineage (NCBI taxonomy): Bacteria > Pseudomonadati > Campylobacterota > Epsilonproteobacteria > Campylobacterales > Sulfurimonadaceae > Sulfuricurvum > Sulfuricurvum sp. Next base: position 29,792 of record NZ_JAQUHV010000020.1, on the reverse strand, counting down.
TATCACCCGTAGAGTTGCGCTCTTTTGCTATGGAACAGATGCGACCTTGGCTTTTTACTATTAACGGAGTGGCGCAGGTACAAATTCAGGGGGGACAAAAAAAGCAGTTTAATATTGTAGTTGATCCCATAAAGATGGCTTCATTTAACCTCACTGCTTCACAAATTGTGGATGCACTGCATGCCAATAACCAAATTGTTGGTGTTGGACGGTTTGAAGAGCATTATCGTCTCTACCAAGTGCTTGTAAACCACCAGAGCACCACAATTGATGCACTTTCAAATCTTCCGTTGATTGTCGATCAAAATGGAACCGTTTTGCTGAAAGATGTTGCTACGGTAAAAGAATCGGTTCAACGAGAGTGGGTAGGAGTCACTGCAAACGGCAAAAATGCAGTATTGATCAATATACTGCAACAACCGGGCGCCAATTCGATTGATCTTGTTAATATGGTCAAAGAGACACTCAACGTTCACAAAGATCAAATACCAAAAACGGTAAAAACGGGTGTTTGGTATGATCAGTCCGAACTCGTCAGTGATGCCGCAACAAGTGTTAAAGACGTAATTATCATAGGTGCACTTCTTGCCTCTTTGGTCCTGTTTTTATTTTTTAGAAATTTTAAACTTACAATTATTGTCTCGCTTTTATTGCCCGGAATATTAATAGCATCAGTTTTTTTAATGAAGATGTTTGGAATGAGTTTTAATATTATGACCCTTGGCGGTATGGCAGCTGCGGCAGGGCTTGTTGTGGATGATCTTGTAGTTATGATTGAGTATATTATTCGCGGTCTCGAAGGGAATAAAAATAAGTCATTTTCAATTACGGTGTATTCAGCCGCTAAAGAGATCGGGAAACCACTGTTTGCAACGTTTCTTGCTACCGTAATCGTTTTTTTGCCCCTTTCTTTTTTATCAGGCGTTGCGGGTGAATTTTTTAAAGCATTGGCAACAACCATCACTATATTAATCTTATTTTCGGTACTCACAGCATATTTTGTCGTTCCGATTTTATTTGAAAGATTTTTACATTCTCATAATACCTCTAATGCAACGCACGCTTCAGCATTGATGAAAAAAGTTCATCTCCATTACGCTCATTTAATTACAAAACTCATTCGTAAGCCGCTCATCCCGCTCATCTCTGTTTTTATTTTAATCACATTAGGCGGTATATCATTTTGGGGACTTGGAAGCGGCTTCTTACCTCGCATGGATGAGGGGGGATTTATTTTAGATTATAAAATGGAGCCGGGGACGTCATTAACTGAAACGAATCGTATTTTGAATCAAGTCGATAGCATTCTGCTCAAAGATCCAGCGGTTGATGGCTATTCCAGACGAACAGCCCTTCAGCTAGGCGGCGGTATCTCCGAAACAAATGAAGGGGATTTTTTTATCAAATTGAAAAAAAAGCGTAAAGATGACGTTACACACGTAATGGGACGTCTTCGAGATCAAATCGAAAGTCGTGTTCCAGGGCTTCGAATTGAAACGGCGCAGCTTATGGAGGATGTTATTGGTGATTTGACGGCAACTCCACAGCCGATTGAGATCAAGATATTTGGAACCGACACGCTATCTAATCAGGCAACCGCTAAAAAAATTGCGGCTACTATCAGCCATATTTCGGGAGTGACTGAAGTGTTTAACGGGATTGTCTCCTCTGCTGATGCGTACACGATTAAAGTCAATCCGCTACGCTCAAGCAATGAGGGGATGACACCTCTGTCGATTCAAAATCAGCTTTCAACTCTGATGGATGGAACGGTTGCGACGACGATTCCAAATGGCTCTCAACCTATCGCTCTAAGGGTGTTGGGTGATATGTCTCTCTATAACAGCGGCGAGAAATTGTCACACTTACCCATCGTTGCGCCCGACGGCCATATATTTGAATTAAATAGAATAGCCGATATCTCGATCGATACCGGTCAGGTTCACATCAAAGAAGAAAATCTCAAACCAATGATCGCTGTTACAGCACGTGTTGAGGGGAGAGCATTAGGGGATGCAATGAATGATGTCAAAAAATCTATTGCACTGCTTGATCTGCCTAAAGAGATCTCGATCGAGTACGGAGGTATTTATAAAGAACAGCAACAATCTTTTAGAGAGATGATCTTGGTTATTATTGCCGCCGTTTTGCTAATTGCCGGATTACTGCTGGCATTCTATGAAAATATTAAAACCGCCGCCATTATTCTAGTAACGATTTTTCTATCGCTTCCCGGGGTTTTTCTTGGGTTATGGTTAAGTAAAACCGAGTTAAATTTGACAGCCCTTATCGGTTTAACGATGATATTGGGGATTGTTGCAAAAACAGCAATGTATTATTTCAGCGAACTTGATTTATTGACATATCGAGGAATCCGGAAATTTATCAAAGCCGGACAACTTCGCTTGAGACCCGTCGTTATGACAGCTGCAATAGCTATTCTATCTTTGATTCCATTAGCCCTTGGAATCGGGAGTGGTGCACAGATGCAAGCGCCTCTGGCAATTGCGATTATTTCAGGACTTTTATTTGAAATTCCGGTCGTTTTAATACTTATGCCACTTATAGTAATTCGATTTAAATAGCAACAATGCCTAGGAGTAAAGAAAATGATTAAAAATATCTATCCTGGTCCATTGCAAAAAAAGTTATTACAAAGGCTTTTGATATTTACATTTGTTATGGCATTTTTATCTGCTATAACTACTTTATTGATAGAACTTGGTTACGTACAGGAACGTGTAGAAAAACGTGCACTTGACACCATGAAAACAACACTATTTTCGTTTAATTTTTCCTCTGTTCAAAATAACACTTTCGATATTGAAAAAAGTAAACTTTTTTCACTCACATTTTTTGACCAAAACGGTAGTGTCATTTATCATCGAAGCAAACAAGGTTCCGAACCTATTCTGCTAGATCTGAAACAAAACGAAAAACTTTTTTCGGATCATGAACCCGATAATGAAACTGCAATTTACAGCCGAAGCAAGCTTAACGATCATATCTTTGTCACATTAATAATTCCCGTTTTTGATAATGATATTATTTCATGGATTGAAGTCTATTATGATGCAACTCAAAATGGCGATATAGCAGATGTGTATAAAGATATTACATTTAATATACTCTTAACTCTTAGTATAGTTTTTCTCGTTGCCGTCTTTATTTATCCAACTATTCTCTTTCTTGAACGAAATTTAATTGCAAGAACTCGAGAGCTTTATCGAGCTAATCTTGACTTGCTAGGTGTTATGGGTACAGCCATCGCCAAGAGGGACAATGAAACCAATGCTCATAATTATCGTGTTACCCTTTACACTATTGCTTTTGCCAAAGCTATCAAAGTAAATAATGAACGTATGCGTTCACTGATTAAAGGTGCATTTTTACATGATATTGGGAAGATCGGTGTATCCGATGCAATTTTACTTAAAAATGGCACGTTATCAGAAGATGAGTATGATGCAATGAAGAAGCATGTTGATTATGGAGTCGAGATTGTACAAAATGCAAGTTGGCTTAATGATAGTATTGACATTATTGCATTTCATCATGAACATTACGATGGCAATGGATATCAAAAAAAAATGCAAGGCAAATCCATTCCGAAAAACGCTCAATTATTTTCAATTGTAGACGTCTTTGATGCTTTAACATCACGTCGTCCTTACAAAAAAGAATATTCTTATGAAACAGCAAAAAGAATGATGTTATCCGAATCCGGAACACATTTTAACCCGGAAATGCTATCGATATTTTTTACGATTATACGACCTCTCTATAACCAAATTGGGGCTATTGAAGATGAAGTATTGTTAAAAAAACTTTTGGGTGAAGAAACTGCGTATTACTTTATGGAATAGCATAAATTTTTCCAATTACTTTGTAATGACAAATGCCGGGAGGAGGGAGCTTTAACCCTGTAATAGCATTGAACGCTTTATCCAATATTCTCCACATTTATAACTTTCAAATAATAAAAATACAACAGTAGTTACTATGTTTCCCTATCTCCTTGATATCCAAGGCGATATCCTCTCTAGTTTAGAGACAAGAGTTATGATCCCTTTACGTGAAAACTGCAAATCGATTAAACATCTCAATTTTTCAATATAATTTATCTTATGTTAACCAAGATTAATTTGATTCAATCACAGGGCAATTTACCTAATATGTCTTAGTTAATTTTCCTGTGAAGCTAATGCTATAATGATCTTCTCTTTTAAGTCATTCAATTCATCATGGCAAATTTCAAATACAACTTCCGAATTTATATCGATATAGTGATGCGATATTACTTCTCGAAATTTGATAATGTCACTCCAATAATTTTTTGGAGCAACATCTTCAAGTACTTTATAATCTGTTTTATAAATATTTTTAAGTGCTTCACCGATACTTTGAAGGCGCATTGAAATCGAATCAAGCTTTTCTAACCCCTCATCATCTTTCATAAAGTCATCGCTTTGCCCGATAGCTAAAAAACGCTTTTGTACCAGTTCAATGCTTTGAAGAATGAACTCAAGAAGCTCTTTGGTATTTTTCTTATCCATAGATGACTTCACGCTCTATGTTTTGCTTTAGAGATGGCCTCATGTTCTTATGAGGATACAAGAGATCTATTTTTGTTCCGAACGCTTCTTCGAAATAGTTCCAAGCACCGGCAATATTTCTAAATTTTTTATCTTCAAATTCAGCGTAAATATCAATATCACTTTCGGGCGTTGCTGCGCCTTTGGCATAGCTGCCAAAAAGCCCCACTTTAACGAGAGAGTATTTTTCTCTTAGCTCGTCTTTGTGATTAGCAAAAAAATCCAGAATCACCTCTTTGGTAACCATTTCACCCTACTTTTAAATTACATAATTTGTATTGTACCACATTCATGATCAGACACTTTAAAATATAATTATACTTCCTTAATTTTATCATGAAAGGTATATTTTGTGAAGATTTTATCTCATATCTTAAATATATTATATTAATATAATATATTAAGTTTAATGGCTTTTTACTTAAGAATTTCGATTTACGCAATATAATATTGCATTACCTTGCATAAACAAACTTTCCACATTTTAATAATATTATAATTATTTTTCCATTATTCATTAAAATTTAATTTAATATCATTCTTTAAACTTAAAGTAAATAAAATCAAGTTAAGCAAATATTTTATCAATAAAAAAATAGGAAGTGATATGTTATATGATTATAAATTTACGTTAAAACCCTTATATGTTACGCCATCTGAATTCGTTTCGAATTGTAATAATTTAAAATCAAAAAATGATTTTTTAACGAATGTCATAGCCATAGTTTCAACCAAAGGTGGCACTGGGAAATCAACCATAGCCTCTATTTTACATAGTTACTTCGAAGATGATTTAAGCAACGTTGTATTGCTAAATTTAGATATCAAACAATTCGCATACAATAACGATAATTTTAGTATAGTTAATTATCTTGATTATATGGATACACACACAATTCGTGAAATGATTGTCGAATTATCAATCAATTATAATTTTGTAATCATTGACACTCCATCAAATAATATTTCACAGCTATTTGACATATTGTCTATAGTACAAAATCTCATAATTCCTATCTCTGTTGGTAATCGTTCATTACTTTGTATTGAATCTATGATTGATACTCTTTTTGGAGAAGGTTCCACTCTTTCTGGTTTTTACAATATTTTATTTATGTTTAACAATTATATAAATTGCAATATCCTGAATAAATCCATTCAAAAATTAATAATTCATCAATCAGATTTTTTTCCTATTTCGAAAATTAAACTAAATTCGATAATTACATCAATAGAATCTATGAATATTATATATGAGTCAGAAAATTTGAATAAGTCTATTTTTCAAGTATTTAATAAAAATAAATCTAGTTATAGTTATGAAATTATTGTTTTAATCGAATTTTGTAAAATGGTAGACGAATATTTCTATTCTACCAAGCTCCATACACATTTGAAATGACTTCATATATTTATTTCACGTAGCAATAAATTTCTTTCATATTTTTAAAATCTATTTTGTTAATATATTGCGTTGATATCATTCGCTCGCTGATTTTCTTTGTTTTCTTAAAATCTGTAAAAATATTTGGGAACTAAAAACCCTCTCCCGCTAGCCTTGTCTCATCGATCACACAGTGCAGTCTAGTATCTTTTGGAAGTTCCCCGGCAATATATGGCTTATTGGATACATGATTTGTGTGGATTGAGTACCCACGTCTCTATTCTCATAAAGAATCTTATATACCGTGCAGTAAAACGCTTATCTTCTTGCTCTTTCTGCCGATATAACAGCATCTCTAAATAGAGAAATAACTGATGCCCCCTCAAGGATGAGACCATAATGAAATTTTTAACCACACTAGCAGCATCAGACACCCGTTCTACCCCAACTCACACTTCCTCTGATCCGGTTCTTGGGCAAACACTCGACATACGAGGATAAGACATAGCCACTTTGACGGCTGGCTATTTATCCTATCAGCCATAAAAGGAATTAGATGGAAGTATTTATATGGAGCATCGGATTCGGTATTATCGGAATAGGATATTTTTCCATCGGTAAAAGACGTGATCAACCAGCTTTTTTATACAGCGGTATCGCGTTAATGGTATTTCCTTATTTTATAGAGGGATTAATGGCCAATATTCTTATTGGCGTAACCCTGGCGCTTACCCCCTTTATACTCAAGAAGTTTTAACTTCTCTAATCTATTTGTATTCACAATATGACTTCGTTTTTGCTCTCCCCCTACCCTTTTTCAATGGCACATCGTAAGATATCCACTCCATACTTATCCCTGAGTTTTGTCACCTGCTCACTCAAGCGACGTGATTTCTCGTCCTCTTGTGCTTCGAATAAGGAAAACGTCTTTGGTTTATGCTCTGATGTAAAGTTGGACGCTGATAATGAGATACTATGAATACCGTATTGTGGAAGATTATCGATTTTGATTATTGTCTCTATCGCAATGGAACGCAGAAGCGTTTCACTAAAGACTCTATCGATTGTCATAGAGATACCGGAGCTGGCTCCGCCGTTGTATTTGAGTTTGAAATGGTATGTTGTAGGATTGACTTCCAATTTCAATATTGTATGTGACAGATGGCGTGAGAGAATTATGACTCGACGCTTTATCTCGTCTCTCTCCATTGTCGCGGTAAAGTTACGCGATATCCCGATGGATTGACGATCATGGAATGGATTCACCTGCTCGTTGTCAGTGCCACTGATACGTCTAAGCAGATCTTGACCCACCCTACCCCATGATTGAAGCATATGAGCGGATTTAAGCACCTCTCCCAATGTTTTTATCCCATAGCTTCCTAATCGTTTTGAGAGGACTTTGCCGATTCCCGGAAACATGTTGATACTCATAGGGGATACAAAGGCTTCAATCTCCTCTTTGGGGACAATGGTAATCCCGTAAGGTTTGTTAAAATCGGTCGCGAGTTTGGCAATCCATTTGGCAGAGGATGCACCGATCGATATCGGAAGATCGAACTTCTTTAGGATTTCAGCTTGCAGCGATGAAACAAACGCATGGATATCCTCATCTTCTACCCATCCGTCAAGATCCCCCCAGAACTCATCGATGCTGTATTGCTCTAATAGGGGGATTTTTGTTTGAAGAAATTCACGCAGTTTGGTGGAGAGGAGTTGATAAAAGAGATGATCGCCCTGCACTACTAGAAGATCGGGGCACATGCGCATAGCATCACTTAGAGTTGTCCCTGTTTTTATCCCATAAGATTTACATTCGTAACTTCGTGCAATGACTATACCGTGAACCCTCCCCTGTTCATCCATAAACTCTTTTTTCCAATGGGTAGGATTAAATTCTTGCCATTCTCGTTCATGCTGAAAGAGAGAGGTAAAGGCTCCTACACTTTCCGTCATGACGCTTTTGGTGTCTTTGGATGAGAAGATGGCTCGATCACTGCTTTTTACAACAACGACCGGTTTGCCTTTTAGATAGGGAGTTCGTGTTCGCTCAGCTGAGACGAAATAACAATCGAGGTCGAGATGAATGATCACACGGCTCTCCTTGGATAATGAAGCTAAGTGTAGTGCTATTTTTTCAATTAGTTTGTATTTATGTCAATACGCCACATTAACTTATCGTTAATGATGTGTCATGGTATAATCCCGCCTCAATTTAACCCTATAAGGATTTTTATGAATAAAGCTCAATTCGTTGAACTGGTACAAAAACATGGAGAATATAACACCAAAGCTGCTGCAGACGCTGCAATCGATGCTGTTACTGCTGCTATTACTGAAGCACTATGTGCAAAAGAAGATGTTGCATTGCCTGGATTTGGTTCATTCAAAACAGCTACACAAGCGGCTAAAGAGGGGAAAGTTCCGGGTACAGATAAAACTTACAGCAAACCAGCTACTACAGTTGCTAAATTCGCTGCAAGTTCTGTCCTTAAAGATAAAGTGGCGGGGAATTAATTCCCGTCGCTTTATTCTTTAGTACATTATTTTTTTACCGCCTATATTTCACAATATGACTTCGTATTAACCCTTTTTAAGTGCACACCTATTAAATACTAAGCCTCTCAAATTCATACTATTATTAATCAATATTTAATTGCTTACAAAAGCATTCTACATTTCCGATCTGTAGCTATAAAAAACGAAGTCATGTTGTGTGTTTGGTCCTAAAAAGGACTTTTTGTTTTTAAAAACGAAGTCATATTGTGAAAGCTAACTGTTTAGTTCGCTTCACATGCAATAAAACGAAGTCATATTGTGAAATATTCAATCGTAATGTTACGCGCTATTCTTTATCGTTGCAAATTTTATCTATTGCCCTGTTTTATGCACAATTTGACTACGTTTTTGACTATTATTGATAAACATACGGAGGTAGATATAAAAGATAACCATAAAAACGAAGTCATATTGTGAAAAAATTCATTTCTTTCCTACCATCGCGAAGTCATTTACTACATCATACGAAGTCATTTACCCCATTGGCGAAGTCATTTAGTGAAGAAGCGAAGTCATTTACCTCATAAAACGAAGTCATGTTGTGAAGTTCTATAGGTATTTATAGATATTTATAGAATAAATAGATATCTATAGGTAAGCGGGAGAGATCAAGGGTTTTTATCCCTTGACTCCCCCTACTCCTCAGAAAGACCTGGAAGCTCTTTAGTTCTATTAGGAGTACTCATAAATGTAATGCTATTGTCAAAAGAGCCTTTACGATAAATTAATTTTGTTTTTGGCTCATAAGTAATGCCATAATCTTTTAAAAGTTCAGCACTGTCTCGTATCTCTTTGATAGCTGTTTGCTTAGTACGAATCGATTCCATTGGAAATCCAATCGTTTGAAGAAGATTATCAATGCTCATAGTACTTGCTTGAGCATGAGTCCAAAAGAAACGAATGACAGCGCGTAAAAGAGCACTTTTAACTTTGAGAAGTTTTGGCAACTCTTTTGTGTAATTTACAGTGAGTTGATCTTCAAAATATTTTCGATATTCAGGAGTAATGACAATGCCAAAGCTTTTATGTTTAGTGCTATAAGCAAAAGAACTAATGATGTTGAAGCTGTAGAAGTCTTCACCATCGGTTGTTCTAAATTCAATAGCAGTTGTTTGAATTTCATCTAATTTATCTTTTAACCATTTGGTATTACGGGAAGTCGTTCCGCTATAAGACTTGAGAATATCAGAAGTGGAAAAATAAATAGCGATAGCACCACCTTCCAGCTCTTTTATCTCTTTAGCACCAGCAAAAAGGCAGTCTAATAAATCTCTATGCGTCTGAGTAAGAATATTACCTTTGATTACGGTTTTACCCCAGCTGGTTTCGATATAACGCTTTTTTTGGTTTTCAATAAATTGGGTATAGGTTTTTGATGTAGAGCTAATTTTTTCAATCGGAGCAAATACGCCAGTTCGTAGTTCGCTAACAGTGGCATTCGAATTTTCGAATTTTTTGACGATATCAAATTCTTTAAAGACAAGTTGGTGTTTTTCCATTTAAAAGTCCTTCATAAACGATTGAGGTTCAATTTTTGTTTCTGGGAAAATTTGTCTAGATACAATTTTTCCGCCAAGGAGTTTTGCAGCTCCATAGTTGTCTTTCGTAAGAGATATTTTACGAAGATGTGAACGCGTTTCATCCGCTTCACCTTTTTTATCTGTTACAAGACTAATTTCATAAACGAGTCTAACTGCATCGGTAAACGCACTTGCACCTCTGGCTTGTGTGGTGTTTTTCGTACTGTGATGAATAAATATAATGGTCTTATTTTCTTTTGATGCCCATTCTGTAAATAGTTGCATAAATTTTCGGGCATGAGCATTATTATTTTCATCAGCACCAAAGAAAGCGATTAATGGATCTAGAATAATAAGATCGTACATGATCAAACTTTTTTTAAGATCCGTAAAAAATGCATTTATTTCAACTCCTCTACCCTGCTCCATTAACACTTGTAGTGTTGGGCTATTTGAAATGGACAAACGTCCTTTGAAGTTTGATAAAGGTTTTGCAATGATTGAAGAAGCAATTTTTTCTGCACGATGAGCCGTAAGACCTGTTGGATCTTCAGATAGCCATGCAAAGGCTTTAGATGTTGGTGAATCAACGAGATGGCGCATCATAAGTTGAAGAACCATCCAACTTTTGCCGCTACCACCAGGAGCTGAAATCAAAGAAACGGTTTTTTTAGGAAAAGGCAACCATGACTTACAGATAAAATCTGCTTCCTCAGCTTCGATAGAAGTAATATCTGAAGTTTCAAATAATTCAACGCGATGGGATTGACGAAAATTTTCCAGTCTATCGATCGTTTTAGTCAGTAAGGCATTAGACTGAATTGATTCATCTTGTAAGTCACGATTAAATGCATTGATAAGAGTTATGAGCTGTCGCTTGTCCGCTAATTCAGATAGTGCATCAATATAGGGCTGGATAGATGCTGCTGGAGTCGTAGTGAGAATAAAAATAAGTTCTTTTTCAACATTATGACCATTTTTTTTAAGAGATGAATTGATCATTCCCTCTTCAACAGGTATAGAATCACTGTGTAGTTTTAAAATAGTTTGAAAAATAATTTGATGTGATTCTTGAAAAAAAAGTGATTCAGAATTGAGTTTATGAAAATATTCATCAATTAAAAGAGGTGCAAAAATAAGACTTGCTAACAATGTTCGTTCAAGATTGATATCGTACAGTTGTTGCGACATAATTTACCTTAGCTTTATAATGACATATTTTAGCACACTTTGTATGATGTATTTAAAATAACTAACATTACTAACGCTAGGGTATGATTTTTGCTATACTAAGGCAAATAGATTGGGATGTAAGATGATTATTACAATATCGCACCAAAAGGGCGGTGTAGGGAAGTCCACCCTCGCCTATAACATCGCTTTAGAACTTGCACGAAAGCATAACGTCGAAGTTATAGATTTGGATGTTCAACAAACCGTTACTGCATATAATCAGATACGTGCCGAAATGGGGCAAGCTCCGTTACCGGTACATATTTTTTCAACAGCGGAAGAACTTGAAGTATTTTTTGATTCAATGAATGATGATACGATCGTTATTATTGATTCTGGAGGGTTTGACTCAAGTCTTAACCGTTTCGCGATTTTAGTGAGTGATTTTATCATTACCCCGGTCTCTAGCGAGTTTACTGAAATACTTGGACTGCAAAAATATGAGAGTATTTTAAGAGAATTGTCCGAACAAACGGGGACAACAATCGTTACTAATGTTGTACTAAACAAAACAAATCCAAATCAGAAAAAATTTGATGAAGTTAATGATTTTATTCGAAGTTCAAAGCATTTTTTATTAATGGATTCTATGATGCGGCGGAGAGTTGATTTTGCAAATAGTGTTGCGTATGGATTTAGTGTTCGTGAACTCGATAAAAAATCTGAATCTACAAAAGAACTAAAAGAATTTATAAAAGAGATTAAAGAGAAGGTTGGACTTAATGGTAAGAAAAAAGATTGATTATTCTTTAGCAAAAAAGATATCCCAAAATGCTGCATTGACGGAGCAACTTCACGTAGCTGAGAAAAATCCAGAGTCTATCGTTGAAATACCCTTATACAAACTTCAAAGCAATCCTTATCAACCTCGTATTGAGATGAATCATGAGCAATTACGTGAACTGTCAGAGTCCATTGAACAAAACGGGCTACTTCAGCCTATTGTCGTTGCAAAAGATGGTGATGTCCTCACAATCATAGCGGGACATCGACGTGCTGAAGCCCATAAAATGCTAGGTAGAGAGATGATTCGCGCTATTGTGATGGATAAAGTTGTGCATGCACAACTGGCACTTCTCCCTTTAGTAGAAAATCTTCAACGCAGCGATATGGATCCTATAGAAAATGCGATAGCATTCAAAAAAATCTTAGATGACAATATCGTTGAAAGTCAAAATGAATTAGCTGAAAAAGTAGGTGTTTCTAAAAGTTGGTTATCAAAAACATTATCGATATTAAGACTCCCCTCTTCCCTACTTTCAAAAATTCAGGCCGATCATTATTCAGATATTACTGTTTTATCTGCACTTAATAAGGTTCCTGAAGAACAACTTGATAAAGTATATGGCTCAATCAAGACTATGCAGCGTAATGATGCATTGGAAGCTATCAAAAAGGTTATTTCAAAACCAACGAAAAGCAAAGAGAATATAGTGGTTTTAAAAAATAAGGTTGTGATTAATACAACAGGATTATCGAAAGAAAAACAAGATAAATTGAAATTGTTGCTAAAGGGCATAGAGCAATTATTAGAAAAGTAATTGTATTAGTTGTGCATGCACAACTATTTGTAACTCCCCTCCTCTTTTGACTATATCCATCCCATATTTATCGCTAATTTTAATTAAAGGATCGCTCAGCTTCCTTATATTTATGTCATTCTCATATTCAAATATAGGAACATCATTTGCTGGAACGATACGCATGATAAGACTGTTAAAACGGCTTTTTAAACGACGTACAAAAACGTTCAAAGAATACCACATTACCAATATCGCATTTGGATGTGTGGAATAGGGGAGGGCTATGAAAACTTCATTAGGCGAATTTAAAGAAGAGGTAATCGAATTACTCTGTGAAATAGGGGGATGTGAGGTAGAGGATGCGCACTTGCTTGCCAATGAAAAATACTCTCATATCGTATACGGCCACAAGTACCGACTAAATCCCTTAATCATCGCCGGATCGATTCTTGGAATCAATGACTGCTGTATTCCAGGTAGTTCACCGCAGTAGTAATAGTTTCCCTTTTTAATAAAACAGTAATTACAACATCGAATATACAGTTTCAGAGCATTTTTAAGGGTGCTGTGAGGCATTAGGGAATAATAATCAACCAGATATGGATAAAGGGTGGTTTGAGGTGCAGAGGTGTGTTATCATTAGACTTATAGATAAATCCATACGAGAGGCATATCTTGCAACAACCTTTTATGGCGTATGAAAACGATACGAATGGATTCACTACCGGCAATCTGCAAATTAAAAACGGTATCGATACAATATACAATCGAAGGCTCACTGGAGATTACCAAAGACAAAGAAGGTCTCGAAGCCGCACTCAAACTCAAACGGGCTGTAGACGCTGCTATCGATGCACTCAAGCGTGATCGCAATCTCCCTGATTCCATTGAGAATAAAACAAATTAAAGTACCCAAATATGGAAGAGTTATATTTCAATAAAAATATCCGAATCGAATATCCTCAAGATAGAACCTACGGTGAGTGTATTATGGATGAGATCATGAGCATCCAGATGATCGATGGAGAGTTCATACCTGCACTTTATATCAAAAATAAACCCAAACGTCTTAGCAGAGAGGAAGCGCTTCGTTATTACACTCGCAAACTTCGAAATGTCTGGGAGAGTATCGAGGGTTAATTTCTCTAAGGGGAGGGGATACATAGAAATACGCTTCCGCTTTCATCTCTTCTTCTGTCATCTATAGCCCTTTATATTTCGTTTACCTCTAACACGAGGATGACCTATAGGTACTTCTTCATAAAGAAGTGTACTGTAATTTAAAACCGCTCAATCTCTTGAAAATACCCTAAACCACTACGACGCCTGTAGCTGTTCGTAAAACACCTCATACATACTCTCATCTTCACTGTCCATCACAAGGGCGACTCTTTTGCCCATCTTCGTATAGGTATCGAGCAGATAGACCTGTTCACCTTGATGAGAGTATAACGATGATGACATCTTCGAGAGACCATAGGCTTGGTGAGTTGGACGGGATCGTTGTGCATGAGCACGCGCCGATGTGGAGGAAAGATTGGTCTGTATCATAATTATTCTCCTGTCTATGCTATGAATTTAAAGGTAAGGGTTTTAAGAGCATCATAGACACTCATTTGGGTGTGCATCTCTTTGACTTTAAGAGTCAGCCATACCAAAGCTATAGTCGTGATCATTAACGATTCCATGAAATTTCCTTTACGGTGTTAATTTAGATTTTGGTATGATGCACTATGCATTGGACAACATAGTGTCTGTTTAAAGGATTGATATGGGACAAATTCACGACTACGATAAGATCCTCACCCGACTTACCATCATCTTGCAGCGTCTCTATGAGGGGGAACTCTTATCGGTTCAGGATTTAGCCCTAGAGTTCAATGTCTCCACCAAGACCATACAGCGTGATTTCAACCAAAGACTGATTCGTTTTCCGATAGAGAAGCAGGGGATGAAGTGGAAGATGCAAAGCGGCCATGCCATCACCAAAGAGCGCTCTCCCGAAGAGGCATTGGTACTGGAGATGCTCGGTAATATTGCTGAGGGTATCGGATCAGAGTTTGGGGTGAAAGCCAAATCCCTCTTCTCCAAACTCCAGAACAACACTAAAAACCCCATCTACTCCAAAACCATCATCGAAGATATCTCGGATAAGCTTTCCCTCTTTCATATCATCGAAGAGGCAATCATGGAGAGCAAGATGGTGATATTTAACTACAACGGTAAACTACGTCATGTTCACCCCTATAAGATCGTCTCATTTGAGGGGTACTGGTATCTCTATGGTGAAGAGCTTTTAGAAAATAAACTCAAAACCTATTACTTCAAAGGGATTGATCATCTCCAACTCACCAATGAGACCTTTATTCCCAATGATAAGACCTACAAGATTCTGGAGCGTGCCATTAACGCATGGTTCGAACCTGATAAAGAACCTTTTGCAGTGACAATCCGTGCAACCGCCGAGATTGCCAAATACTTCCATCGTCGACCACTAGCCAGTACCCAGCGAATCATCGAGACCTACAAGGATGGAAGTATGGAGATTGAGGTGCTGGTGACTGCTGAGCGCGAAATACTCCATGAGATCAAAAAGTGGATGCCCGATCTCATCATTACCTCTCCTAAAGCGCTTGCTCTCAAAGCTAAAGCAATTGCAGATAGCTTCCTTAGTCGTCAGATCGAGCATCTGATACAGTAGTGTAAGAGGAGACTATGAGTACCGATCAACGCCAGATCCCTTATATCACCTTTGAAGATATCAGCAAAGAGATTCTTGATTACTATGTTTATCCAAATATGGACGTCAACTACTATTGGAGTAATGATTTCTCCCCTCAAATGTATATCGCGCTGGCGCAAGCCGGGTTTATCAGCGTCAGTCATTTACATGAAGATAACTTACTACTGCTTCCGGAAATGCAAGAAGAGTACGCAGTTCTAGACTTTCAGGATCTGCATATTTCTCGTAAGGTTGGCAAACTTATTAAAAAAGGGGGATATCACCTCGAGTTTAATACCCGATTCCCTGATGTGATTGCCTCCATCCAAAACGCTTATTCTCCATGTTGGTTAGAGGGTGCGTATGCTGAGCTGATGGATACCCTCTCTCAGAATAGCTATGATAATTTTACTTTGTTCAGTACTGAGCTGTTTGACAGGAGAAGCAATGAGTTGATCGCCGGAGAGATAGGCTATATCACCCATAATGTTTATACGAGTCTATCGGGTTTTCACAAATCGGATAAGCAATACGAGAATTGGGGAACACAGCAATTAGTGCTGCTTGGGCATCATTTGGAAAGCGAAGGGGTACGGTTTTGGAATCTAGGACATCCGCATATGGAGTACAAAATAGATTTGGGAGCGAAAATTCTCAGTCGAGAAGATTTTTTAAAACGTTTCCTAGAAAATTAACTTCGGACACAACGGTGTCCAACTGCTGCTTTACACTGTCATCATCAAAATCTAAAGGATGAGCGATGAAACTTGAAACCGCAAACCAACAAACTGTTTGGATTAAGAGAGCGAAAGCGTCGATGACGCAATGGGTGTTTTGTGCATTTTGAGATGGTTTTAATGACCTTCTCATACGGAGAAATGCTCCCAACTTACCGAAAAGATGGTACAATCTATCTCATATTACAATACATTATATGATGAAAAATGTTATTTATTTTAAGAGGATAGTGAATGGCAAAAGAAAAACAACAAGAAGAAGCGATAGAAAAACAACTCTGGAAAGCCGCAGATAAACTACGAAAAAATATTGATGCAGCAGAGTATAAACATGTCGTAATGGGGCTAGTGTTTCTCAAATATATTTCTGATAGTTTTGAAGAGCTTTATAATCAACTCCAAGCGGGGGATGGTGATTATGCGGGTGCTGATCCCGAAGATCGCGACGAGTATCAAGCTGAAAATGTATTTTTTGTTCCGCCTACTGCCAGATGGTCGTATCTCCTTGCTAATGCCAAACTCCCAAATATTGGAAAGATTGTTGATGAAGCGATGGATGTTGTCGAAAAGGACAACCCATCACTCAAAGGGGTTCTGCCAAAAGTTTTTGCCAGAGACAATCTTGATAGCAAATCTCTTGGCGGGCTAATCGATCTGATTGGTAATATCGCTTTTGGAGATGCGAAAGCTCGAAGTGCGGATGTCCTTGGTCATGTGTTTGAATACTTCTTGGGCGAGTTTGCACTGGCAGAGGGTAAACAAGGCGGACAGTTTTATACTCCGAAAAGCGTTGTTGAGCTTCTCGTAAAAATGTTAGAGCCATACAAGGGGAGAGTATTCGATCCGTGTTGTGGTAGTGGCGGTATGTTTGTCCAATCGGAGAAGTTTGTCACAGAGCACCAAGGAAAACTAAACGATATTTCCATCTATGGGCAAGAGTCCAACCAAACAACATGGCGATTGGCGAAAATGAACCTCGCCATTCGTGGTATCGACAGTTCTCAAGTCAAATGGAACAATGAAGGCTCATTTCTCAATGATGCTCATAAAGATTTAAAAGCTGATTTTATCATCGCCAATCCACCGTTTAATGTCAGCGATTGGAGCGGTGATCTGCTCCGAAACGATGGACGATGGAAATATGGAACCCCACCAGAGGGAAATGCCAACTACGGATGGATACAACACTTTCTTTATCATCTAGCACCGACAGGAACAGCGGGATTTGTACTGGCTAAAGGGAGCCTCACTTCTAACACTTCCAATGAGGGGGAAATCAGAAAAGCTCTTATAGAAGCCAATCTGGTCGATTGTATCGTCAATCTCCCCGCCAAACTGTTTCTCAATACTCAAATCCCCGCCTCTATATGGTTTATGAAACGAGGACGAACGACTAAAGATATCTTGTTTATAGACTCACGAAATATGGGTGCGCTGATAAACAGACGGACAAAAGAGTTCAGCCATGAAGATACGGACACTATAGCCAAGATTTATCATGATTGGAAAACTGGCAATGGTGCGTATGGAGATATAAAAGGGTTCTGCGTATCCGCAAGCCTCGAAAAAGTGCGTGAGATGAATTATGTTCTCACTCCGGGGCGATATGTTGGGCTGGAAGATGTGGAGGATGAGTTTGATTTCAAAGAGAGATTTGAAAGCTTACAAAGACAGCTAAAAGAGCAGATGGCAGAAGAAGCACAACTCAATCAGAGAATCAATGATAATTTGGCAAAGGTTGTTGTTGATGGGTGAGTGGAAAGAGTGCAAAATTTCTGATATTGCTAAACTTTCTAAAAAATCTTGGAAAGTTGGTGATGAACCAATGTCTTATATCGGACTTGAGCATATTGAAGAAGCTAAGCTTAGATTAAATGGCATTGGTAAATCTGAAGATGTGGCAAGTAACAAATTTTATTTTCAAGCTGGAGATACACTTTTTGGAAAATTAAGACCATATTTTAGAAAAGTTGTTAAACCTAATTTTGATGGCATATGTTCAACCGATATTTGGGTAATCAATCCACAAAAAGGAATTGACAAAGACTTTTTATTTTACTTTTTTACAAATCAAGAGCTGGTTGATATTTCTTATTCTTCATCAGGTGGAACGAGAATGCCTAGAGCAGATTGGAACTTTTTATCTCAAACAGTTTGGAATGTTCCACCCCTTGAAGAACAAAAAGCTATAGCGGAAGTGCTAAGTAGTCTTGATGATAAAATCGATCTTCTTCACCGTCAAAATAAAACTCTTGAAGAGTTGGCTCAAACGCTTTTTAGGCAGTGGTTTATTGAAGAGGCTAGGGATGAGTGGGAAGTAACCATATTAGGGAATCTAGGAAAAGCTGTTACTGGTAAAACACCAAGTACTCAGAATACAGAATTTTGGGGTGACGGAATATATTTTGTTACTCCAACTGACTTTAAATACTATGGTAAATATACTACCTTTTCTGATAGAAGTCTTTCGCTTTTGGGAGTGGAGAAAGTCAAAAATTCTCTATTGCCAATAAATTCTATTTTAGTTACATGTATTGGTTCAGATATGGGAAAAGTAGCGATAGCACAAAGTCAATGTGTAAGTAATCAACAAATTAATTCTTTGATAATTGAGGACAGCATATTGGTTGAATATGTGTATCAGCATTTAAAATATATTTATCCTTTACTTCGTGCTATAGCAATGGGTGGTACTACCATGCCAATAATTAATAAAACGGATTTTGAAAATATAGAAATAACTTTACCAACATATGATTTGATTGAAAAATTTCATGAAGTTACATCCTCTTTTAATGAAAAGATTATTCAAAATACAAACCAAATCAAAAACCTTAAAAATATGAGAGAGACTCTTTTGCCTAAACTTATGGGTGGGGAAGTGAGGGTGGAATGGTAGTTAATAAAGAAGAAGAAATCAAACAAATTAATATTGGCGCGCCACATTTAGTTATTCTCGGTGCTGGTGCTAGTTATGCTTCTTTTCGTTTGGGTGACAAAAATAATAAGCAACTTCCACTGATGAATAATCTGATTGATATTTTAGAGCTTGATGACTTGATCAAACAAACTCAAATCGAATTTCAAACGAGTAATTTTGAAGAGATTTATGACCAAATTTCTAAAGATCCGACTCTTTATGAGATAAAAGTAGAACTCGAACAAAAAGTTTACGAGTATTTTTCATCACTGGAAATTCTAGAAACTCCCACTATATATGATTATTTACTTCTTTCATTGAGAGAAAAAGACTTTATAGCAACATTTAACTGGGATCCATTTTTGATTCAAGCATATAGAAGAAATGGTAATAAATTTAAATTGCCCAAACTAATATTTTTACATGGAAATGTAGAGGTCGGATATTGTCCGAATGGACACATCAAAGGGAATATTGGACAACCTTGTTCAATATGTCATGAAGCATTGATACCGTCAAAGCTTTTGTATCCCATTGGAGATAAAAACTATTCATTAGACCCTTTTATTCATAAAGAGTGGGAGATTTTTAAGGATGTATTGAAGCACTCTTTTATGGTTACTATTTTTGGATATGGAGCTCCTAAGTCAGACAAAGGGGCAATTGATTTAATGGAAAAAGCATGGAATCATAGACAAAGAGCACTTGAAGAAACAGAAATTATAGATATTAGAGCGGAAGATGATCTCATAGAAACATGGCAGCCATTTATATTTAGTCATCACTATAAAATCGAAAACGATTTTTTTTCTTCATGGATAGCTAATCACCCAAGAAGAACGGGTGAAGCGTACTGGAATCAGTTTATCGATGCTAAGTTTATAGAAGATAATCCTATTCCACAAAATGTTAATTTTGAGGAACTTTGGAGTTGGTATGAAGAGCTTGCGAAATATGAATAATATACAAATTGTTTTTTCTGAAAACTGGCGAGATACACTATCGGTTAAGCTTATGAGTGGTGAAATTAGACTAAAGGATATTTAATTGATTGTAGGTTTATTTTTAAAACATATAAAAGCATATAAGGGAATTAACTATATTCCAATTGGAGAAAAATATAACTTTGTAAGCTATATTGGAGAAAATGGAATTGGGAAAAGCTCAATTCTCGAAGCTTTTAATTCATTTTTTAATAATAAGCTATATCCAATCAATAAAAGTGCATTAAATGATGGAATTTTTACTTATGGAAATGAACCATTTTTTGCTCCTATCTTTCTAATCGATAAAACAAAAGTTCCAAGAAAAAAAAATGAATTTGAAAAAATAAGTAAATTTTTTTGGAATGTTAGGAAAACTGATTTAAGTTCAGGTGTTCAGGGCTCAATGAAAGACTTTTTCTTGATAAGAGAAAGTATATTAAAAAATTTGCAATATAGTGAAGAATCGCATTATTTTTTTATTTTAGGAGAACAAAATATTACTGGGGGGGCTCCAAAATTATATTTTGCAAGTTTTCATAATGAAGAGAAATTTTTAACGCATTATTTAGATAAAAACGCAACTGAGCTAGAAGGAAAGTCAAGTGAAGAGAGAAAAGAAACTCTCTCGCTTTGGAAAGATGAGCTCAATAAATTGTTAGATAAAAATGAACAAAGAAAAATCTTGCAAGAGTTAAAAGAGTTATACTCATTCGTTTATGTGCCAGTTGAGCTTGATATAGAAAGTTTTACAAAAGTTGAAACAGATGAAATGCAGAAAATCTTTGATAAAAAGCTAAAAGACGAAATAACAACTGCTCTATCCAATGTAAAGCTGGAAGGTACAGATGGTATTAATAACAAATTAGAAAGTTTTTTAATCGAAATACAAAGTATATTACATGATGAATATGAATATCAAACTGGGCAACAAAGAAATAACAAAATTACAAAATCAGATTTAGTAAATAAAATATTAGAAGCATATTTTCAAAAAAGAGTTTTATATAGAAAGGATAAAAAAGTTAGTGAATTAAGTGCTGGAGAAAAACGGCAAGCTCTAATTGATATCGTTTATGCTTTCTTGATAAGAAATATAGATAGAGAAAAAAGTATTATTATTGGAATTGATGAACCAGAAAACTCTTTACACACATCACTATGCTATGAGCAGTTTGAGAAATTAAAAACTATTTCCAAAAACAATCAAATTTTTATTACTACACATTGGTATGGTTTTTTGCCAATTTTAAGTCAAGGGTATGGACATTTTCTAGATTATAAAAGTGAAAAAATTATTTTTGAAACATATGATTTATATGATTATAAAGCTAAAATCAGATCTACAACGACAACTAGTAAAGGAAAATTACCAAATAACTTCATGCTTAAAAGTACTAATGATTTAGTACAAGCAATATATTATTCAATACAAGGACAAACTCCATACAACTGGTTGATTGTTGAAGGAATTAGTGAAAAACATTATTTAGAATACTTCTTTCAACAAGAAATTGAAGAAAAGAAATTGAGAATTTTGCCTCTCGGTGGAAACAATAGTGTATCTGAAGTTTATGAATATCTAGAGTTGCCAATGAGAGAAAAGAATGAGGCCCTGAAAGGGAAAATTTGGTGCTTAATTGATACTGACCAAGCTAGACATAAAGATTATTTAAAAGAGGGTAGTAAAAATCTCAAACTCAGAAGACTAAGCAATAAAAATTCAAATATAAAAACAGAACTTTTAACACTCAATCATTCAGATACATCTCCAACCGATATAGAACAGGCGTTGAACCCTATAATCTTTCAAAAAGCAATCAATGAACTTTCTATCAATGAAAAATATACGATTAAAACGATAGAAAATGAAAATGGCAATTCAGATTTTATAAAAAATTTCAAAAACTTAGAACTTGAAAATTTATTCAAAGATAATGATGGTGAATTTAAAACAGTTTTTGCTCAAAAGTATGTAGAAATCATGTCAAAAGAAGCAGAAAATGATTCTCTTATTCCAGAATGGATAAAAGAAGTTAGGAAATATTTTAGTGAGTAACATAATGACTGAAATCATCGAAAATAAAATCGAATTGTTCGCTATTAGGTTTTTGAGGGGAGAAGTGAGGGTGAGGATATGAGCTTTAATGATGAAATAACAACAATAAATAATCTTACTGACTACGAATTGATAAAGTACCTTGAAAATGGTTTAATTGGTCGTGCAACAGGTGGGAGTTTTGATTATTATGATTATGTAAGACAAAAAGTACTAAAGAATAATGACTATCAAAAGTTACTTCCTGAGTGGATTAAAACTTGCAGAGATACAAATCAATTTTGGGGTTTTATTAAAGGCAAATTTGGTTCTTATCAGGAAAGAAGAGAGTTCATTTGGAGTGAATTCGCACCGCTACTGAATCAAATAGAATTTAAAACATTTTCCCCGCTTGATGAGATTATAGTTTTTGACGAAGTACATATTTCTCAGCAATGGCAAAAAGCAATTGAAAGAAAAGACAGTGATCCAGAGGGTGCTATAACCATTGCTAGAACTTTGATTGAGAGTTTGTTAAAACATATTTTAGAGGAACAGAATATCAATCATAATGATAGTATGGAATTGTCAGAGCTTTATAAAGAGGTGGCAAAGTTATTAAATTTAGCTCCAGAACAGCATCAAGAAGGCATTTTTAAACAAATACTTGGTGGTGCGAATGGAATTATAAGTGGACTTGGTGTAATGAGAAATAAATTAGGTGATGCACACGGTGCAACAAAAACAAAGATTAAGCCAAAAGAGAGACATGGTGAACTTGCAGTTAATTTGGCAGGTTCAATGGCATTGTTTATTTACAAAACATATAAAGAAAAACAGTCCAAATGACCTGTTATAAGCATGTTCCTCAACAAAAAAGAGTGCATAATGACTGAAAATAAGTTAGCTTATTTTGTCCATTCTTTTAACCTGAAATTTTCAGAAATAATGGTATATTTTTCTGAAAAAATGAATATGGATAAACTATGAAATCCACCCAAGAGCAAGTGCTTTCAAAGATATATGGAAACGGAAATGGGTATGCGTTTTCATCTATGGATTTTATAAGAGATTTTCCAAGAGACAATATAGATAAAGCACTATCGGAGTTAGTACAAAAAGGCAAAATCCGCCGAGTGGCTCGCGGTATATATGACTATCCAAAATACAGTAAACTCTTGCAACAAAATCTAAGTCCGGATATGGAAAAGATTGCCCATGCTTATGCCAGAAAGTTTAACTGGCAAATCGAAGTAAGCGGTGATACGGCGCTCAATATCTTGGGTCTTTCTACCCAGATTGTCGGTAAATATATATACCTCAGTAATGGACCAAACAGGGAGTATATTATCCAAGACAACATAGTCCTAGCGTTTAAAAAATCTGCTTTGAAAAACATAGGGTTTAAATACAAAGAGAGTTCTTTGATAGTACAGGCGCTAAGATCACTCGGTAAAGAACATATCACAGATACGGTTATCACTAAAATTCGAAGCCAGATCGATGAGAAGATGTTTGGCAAGATCCTAACAGATACGAAAACATCAACGGACTGGATCTACGAGACCATCAAAGAAATCTGCAAGGAAACATAATGAACAATGCTACATTATCCAACATTCATAATGATTACGATGGGTTCAATAAACTGATCGAGTTTTATGGAAAATATAAAGATGATACGTTTGAAACTATTGAAATCAATTTGGACACATGGTTTGATGCAAATCTCAGTGCGGTTTTAGGCGGTATTATCGATAGATTAAATGAATGGAATTTTATTGAATTTGGAACTGTTTCTCCAAATATTCAAATAATACTGAAAAAGAATAGATTTTTAGCACATTTTGGGTTTGATGATACCAATGATACGTATCACACAACTATCAAATATCTTAAGCTAAAACCTACTGACAGCAGATATTTTAGCAACTATGTGCAAACAGAGTTATTTGGCAGAAATGAACTGCCAAATATGAGTCAGGAAGTCAGGAAAAAAATAAGCGAGTCAATCTTTGAAATGTTTGTCAATGCACAGATACACAGTGATACTAAATTTATCTATACCTGTGGTCAATTTTATCCTCAGCGTAATGAGATCATTTTTACCATAGTTGATACTGGAGTAGGATTTGCTAAAAGAATAGAAAATAACCTTGGCGAAAAGATCCCTTCTGCAAAAGCTATCAAATGGGCAATAACAGAAGGACATACGACCAAAAAGGATACTCCCGGAGGAATAGGACTGGCGATACTCAAAGACTTTATTACAAAAAATAAGGGTAAAATACAGATAATCAGTGGAAATGCCATGTATCAGCTTGATACTGGTGGTGAAGAATATTTTGATCTTGATTCATATTTTGACGGTGTTATTATCAATATGGTTTTCAAAACCAATGATACGACATCTTATCACTTTGCAGAAGAGATTGATCTGAGTGAATTATTTTAGGGATAAATGATGGAAAGTGTAAAAATTAATGTGTTTAATATCGTAGGTAACGGGAATTGTACGTTACCAGAAGATGGTGAAAAAGTTTTTGAAGCCATCAAAAAAGCTTTGGAAAGCAATAAAAAAGCAATGATATCGTTCAAAAATGTCACGACAATCACATCGGCATTTCTTAACAGTGCTATCGGTAAGCTATATGGGTCTTTTGAAGATGCAAAACTCAAAGAAAGTTTACAGGTTGAAGATATGGCAGTTGAAGATCAAATCATCTTAAAAAGGGTTGTAATCGGAGCAAAGCTCTATTTCAAAGATTCACAAAGAATGGTTGAGTCTATCAAAGAGATATTGGGCGAAGATGATGAATAAATATGATTTGAATAATATGCATACAATAGGGGATAAGAAGATTTTTTTCGATGCGAATATACTTCTTTATCTTTTCTGGAGTACGCATCTTACCTGGCAAGCAAGATACTCTCAAGTATATAATAAGCTAATACAACAAAATACAAAATTTACAATCCATTTTGTAGTCATTTCAGAGTTTGTTAATAGGGTAATGAAAATTGAGTACAATAATTATTTAACCACAAACGGTCTTACTTCTCAATCATATAATTATAAACAATATAGAGATAGTACTGAGGGGCAAGATGCACAGAATGATATTTATACTTTAGTCAAAGCAAAAATAATAAATGATTTTGAAATAGTGGATACAGGTATTTATCAGAAAGAAATTGAAAGTATGTTGGTAATTGACAGTTTGGATTTTTCTGATAAACTGATAGTCAATCTGTGCAAAGACAACGGATTCGTTTTGCTAACGAATGATAGTGATTTTAAAAATTCAGGAATTGATATTTTGACGCTTAACAATAAAATCTAAACAATTGTAAAAAATGTAGCAACTTAAAATCCAATGTTCTAGCATATAGAGATAACTCAAAGGAAGAAGAGATCAACGGATTGGAGTCCTAAAGTATGACCAAGATAACCGAAAATGAAATCGAACTTTTTGCCATAGAGCTACTGGAAAAACTAGGGTATGAATATATCTATGCACCCAATATCGCACCGGATAGCCAGACACCTCTTCGGAACTCTTTTGAAGATGTGATATTAAAAGAAAAGCTCCAAAACGCACTTTCGGTTATTAATCCGACACTCGAATATGATCTGCTCGAATATGCGGTAAAACAATGTCAAAGACTCAGATCCACAGAACTTTTGAGCGATAATGAGATTTTTCATAAGATGCTTATCGAGGGTATAACGGTTGAAGTGCAAAGAGATGGTGTGACTCGTGGAGAGATAGTTAAACTTATCGATTTCGATGATGTAAGCCGTAATGATTTTATCGTATCGAATCAATTCACTATCGTTGAAAATGGGATCAACAAACGCCCCGATTTAATTCTCTTTGTAAACGGTTTGCCGTTGGTCGTGATTGAGCTCAAAAATGCTGTGGATGAAAACGCTACGATCAAAACGGCTCATAATCAGATCGGCACCTACAAAGCACTTATCCCCTCTCTTTTTACCTACAATGCTTTTTGTGTGATCAGCGATGGTATCGAAGCAAAAGCGGGGACGATATCAGCGGGCTTTAGCCGTTATATGACATGGAAAAGCGGTGATGGTATCAGTGAAGCTTCCAAGCTCGTTCCGCAACTCGAAACACTGATCAAGGGTATGTTGAATCCAATGACATTGCTCGATCTGGTACGCAGTTTCATCGTGTATGAGAAAAGCAAAAAAGAGGATAAAAACGGTATCGTCACCATCGAGACGGTCAAAAAATTGGCTGCCTATCATCAATACTATGCCGTCAATAAAGCAGTAGAGCGAACCATCAAGGCTAGTAGTGAGGGCGGAGATAAAAAAGGGGGTGTTGTATGGCATACCCAAGGGAGCGGAAAGTCACTCTCTATGGTGTTTTATACGGGTAAAATCGTCCTAGCTCTCAATAACCCAACCATCTTAGTGATCACTGATAGAAATGATTTGGATGATCAGCTATTTGATACTTTTGCCGGTTGTGGAAATCTGCTTCGACAAGAGCCTGTGCAGATAGAAAACCGAGACGATCTCAAACAAAAACTCAAAGTTGCGAGCGGTGGGGTGATCTTTACCACGATCCAAAAGTTTCAGCCCGAAGAGGGAAATGTTTATGATGAACTCTCAGATCGACGAAATATCATCGTTATCGCCGATGAAGCGCACCGAACGCAATATGGTTTTAAACCCAAAACGGTTGATGATAAAGATCAAGATGGAAATGTTATCGGTAAGAAAATCGTTTATGGATTTGCAAAATACCTCAGAGATGCATTGCCTAATGCCACCTATCTTGGATTTACGGGGACTCCGATTGAAAGTAGCGATGTAAACACACCTGCCGTGTTTGGTAATTATGTCGATATCTATGATATTTCCCAAGCGGTTGAGGATGGTGCAACGGTTAAAATTTACTATGAAAGCCGACTTGCAAAAATACAGCTAAGCGATGAAGGTAAAAAGCTCGTTAAAGAGCTCGATGATGAGCTTGGTAATGATGATTTAAGTGAAACCCAAAAAGCCAAAGCAAAATGGACCCAACTCGAAGCCCTGATCGGAAGCGAAAATCGCGTTAAAGAGGTAGCAAACGATATTGTTACGCACTTTGAAGCACGTCAAGAAGTATTTGATGGTAAAGGGATGATCGTTGCTATGAGTAGAAGGATAGCTACAAGGCTCTATGAGGAGATAATCAAGCTTCGCCCTCACTGGCATAACGATGATCTGGATAAGGGTGTTATCAAAGTGATTATGACAGCCAGTTCTAGCGATGGTCCATCATTAGCCAAACATCATACGACGAAACAGCAAAGACGCGATTTGGCAAACCGTATGAAAGATACGAGTGATGAACTCAAACTTGTCATTGTACGGGATATGTGGCTGACTGGATTTGATGCGCCATCGATGCACACGCTTTATATCGATAAGCCTATGAAAGGGCATAACCTCATGCAGGCGATTGCACGGGTTAATCGGGTTTATGGTGATAAGCCTGCTGGATTGGTTGTAGATTATCTGGGAATTGCAAGTGATCTCAAAAAAGCGTTATCGTTTTACAGCGATAGTGGCGGAAAAGGTGATCCGGCACTTGCACAAGAGCAAGCCGTTGCACTGATGTTGGAAAAGTTAGAAGTGGTCTCTCAAATGTATCATGGATTCGCATATGAGCATTACTTTGAAGCAGATACCAGAGGGAAATTAACTTTGATCCTTGAAGCGGAAGAGCATGTTTTGGGTCTCGAAGATGGCAAAAAAAGATACATAGATGAAGTAACTGCACTCTCATCGGCATTTGCTATTGCTGTTCCCCATGATGAGGCGATGGATGTAAAAGATGAAGTTTCATTTTTTCAAGCAGTAAAAGCACGACTCGTAAAGTTCAATGGTACTGGTGGCGGTCTTACAGATGAAGAGTTAGAAACTACTATCCGTCAGGTCATCGATCAAGCCCTCGTAACAGAGCAAGTAATCGATATTTTTGATGCATCAGGAATTAAAAAGCCTGATATCTCTGTTCTATCGGAAGAATTCTTGCTCGAAGTTCAAGGGATGAAACATAAAAATATCGCCTTGGAAGTGTTGAAAAAACTTCTCAATGACGAGATTAAAACGAGGATGAAAACGAATCTCGTACAAAGCAAATCGCTTATGGAGATGTTGGAAAACTCGATCAAAAAATATCATAACAAAATCATTACGGCAGCTGAAGTTATTGAAGAACTCATCAAGCTCAGTAAAGATATTCATCAAATGGATGAAGAGCCTAAAGCGATGGGTTTAACAGACTTTGAATACGCATTTTATACTGCCATCGCTAACAATGATAGCGCTAAAGAAGTTATGGAAAAAGATGTTTTACGAGAGCTTGCCGTTGTTCTAACGCAGAGAGTGCGAGAAAATGCCAGTATCGACTGGACAATCAAAGAGAGTGTCCGATCCAAACTAAAGGTAATCGTAAAAAGAACCCTCCGCCAATTTGGTTATCCACCGGATATGCAGATGTTGGCAACCGAGACGGTCTTGAAACAGGCTGAGATGATTGCGAATGAGTTGGCAGGAGAGTAAAGATTTATATTTTATCTGATATGACGGATTGCTTTTATTTTTCTACTAAATCGTTTTAGTACGATTGAGACTATCAATCAAAGTCGATCGCTTAACTTCAAAAGTGCGACAAACTGCTGCTTTAGACATCCCATTATTCAATGCCTCCAAAATAGTATCCATCTTCTCTTGAGGTATTGCTCGTGGTCGTCCACCGATACGTCCTCTTTTTCTCGCTGCTGCCAATCCGGCATTTACTCTCTCTTGGATTAATGAGCGTTCAAACTGTGCCAGTGCTCCGAATACATGAAACAGCAACTCTCCGGACGGGCTGGAGGTGTCCATCCCCTCGGTCAAAGATCTGAATCCGACACCTTTAGATTTGAGTTGTGAAATAATTTCAATCAAGTGGGGTAGGGATCTGCCTAACCGATCCAATTTCCAAACGACTAATACATCTCCCTCTTTTACATACTCTAACGCTTTTGTTAAGCCAACACGATCATCTTTGGCTCCGGATGCTTTGTCTTCGAAAATATTACGCTCATCCACTCCGGCACTTATCAATGCATCACGTTGTAAATCGGTACTTTGGCGATCACCATCGGTTGAAACTCTCATATATCCTATTAGCATGTCGGAAAACCTCAAATTTTAGTATCCGACTATTATATCATTCCGATAGGGTTTTTCGTATAGATTATTGCATATTTTTAGTATTTAATTGTAGAGTAGGGGAGAGTGTGCGGAAAACACTTGATTTTCGTAATAGATTGGCCTATATGGTTCTGTAAATGAACAATTTGCATTTCTTCAGCTTAATGGATTAAGGGCTTGTTTTTCTTTTTTTGCGGCTTTAAACACAGCTTTAGCTGCATCGAGATTCATTGCAAAAATTCCAATTCCTACTACTAAGTCCGGCCACATTGAAGCCGAATATATCGTCATTAGTCCTGACGCAATAATAGCGATATTGGCATATGCATCGTTTCTGGCTGATAGAAATGCGGCTTTGG
>NZ_JAQUHV010000019.1 GCF_028681615.1 Sulfuricurvum sp. | reverse complement strand
TTCATTTTAGTGCAGAAGTTGGAAAACGTAAGGGGTCATGGAAAGGTGGAACTATCGGGCATAGTATAGAAATGCTCGATGATGAAAGCGTACAAGAGTGTTTCATTCGGTATTGTCAAAAAGAAAACCTAACTTTTATTGGGTTAGCTGATGAGTGAACAAACCGAACAGCAACGTATCTATCAAGAGCGTCAAAAAGCCTATCGTTACGCTCAGGTTATCAATGAGCAAAGCTCCGAAGAGGTGATGGCGAAAGTACGGACAAAATGGGAAAAAGCTCAAAAAGCTCTGCAATGGGTTTTAGAGAATAAACCCAACGAGGTTAAAAAGTCGTTTCCGTTTTTGTTCGGTGCGGCCAAAGAGATCGCGGATGAAGCATTAGCGTTTATCGGGTGGTGCGATCCGCATGAGTCGATCGCTATCTATAACCATCATGAGGATGTTTTTCACTACGAAAAGGTGCGGGAGAAATTCGCGTATCATAAAAACGAGGACGGAAGTTTCGCAACTGATCCCGAAACGGGGAAATGGATCATCGTCGGGAGACGTTCGGGGGATAAGTGGATCACGGGTAAGGGGGAGAGAGTCGGGCATCCTTTTCCGATATCGCTTTTTCACCATGTGGATAATTTCGGAACTATCATCGTATGTGAGGGGGAGAAAGATGCCCTTAACCTGAATCTCTACGGAGTTCCTGCACTGACACTCGGAGCGGCGGGGATCGGATGGGTCGGTGAATCGCTGGAACTATTGCGCGGTCGGGATGTGGTGCTATGGTTTGACAATGACCGTGCCGGACGTGATGGAACACTGGGGCGTGATCTAGGGGATGGGAAGCGGAGTCGCGGACGGTTCGAGGAGATCAAGGCGGTGGCTGCATCGCTCACGCTGGTGGATTGGTCGATGCTCGATCCTGAGGCGGAAAATAAAGCAGACGCGACTGATTATCTGCTTAAGGTGGGGAATATCGGACCCGATGCGCTGATCCAAAAACTCAAATACTGCGCATTTCGTCCGCGTGTGTCACGTAGCTGGAATGATGTAGCGATGCTCATGGCGCAAAACGTCACCCCGCTGCGGAGTGAGCGCGATACCGAACTGGCGTTTATGCTGGAGCGGTTCGTCGATGCGATCAAAAGCGATAAGGAGAGCGGCGCTTATCCGAAACTGGTCGAGCGTGCGAACGAGCTGATCAATAAAGACGAAGCGAAAGCGGAGACGATGCGGCTATCCCGTCTACCATCACCAAAACCCGAAGATCTCGAAGAACTCAAAAAGTGGGAAATCGCTCAGGCAAAAGCGGAGAAAGTGTTTCACGATGCGATCGAGGATACGGTGCTGCTGAAATATTTTAACCGTACTATCCTCGGAGATTTGCGAAAGCACGTAACGTCGGATGTAGTGTTGCACTGGGAAGAGAGTTTCGAGAATATCGGGGTGCGGTTCGGGAAGCTGGGGAATGAGTATCTGTACTGGTGCGGTACTCACTATGCACGGGTGGAAGCGTATCAGTTCGAGAATACCTTTAACGATTTTTTGAAACTCTCGAAAGTGAACATCAAACAGCGCTACAACGAAACGAGCTTTAAATCACCGGCACGCGCGGGGATACTCTCTAATGCGTATCATATCAACGATCTGCGTGATCGATGGGAGAAGTTCGCCGTTATCAATCATCAAAACGGGATGATCGTGATCGATCCGAACGGAAACATCACCCATAAGAACCATGACGAGGGGGACGGTATGACGTATGTGCTGCCGTTCGCGTATGATCCGGATGCGAAGATACCGTTATTTAAAAAGTTTTTGGATGCTGCTGTACCGGATGAGGGGATACAGATGATCCTGGCGGAGTATATCGGGTATATCTTTTTGCCGAAGTATGTGCAAAAGTTTCTCTTTTTGTACGGGTCGGGGGGTAACGGTAAATCGACGCTGATCGATATCATCAAAGCGCTGCTCGATCCTAACAGCGTCAGCAATCTCGAAGTGCTCAATATGCACGGGCATGAACTCGATGCGCTGAACGGAAAGATCCTCAATCTCTCTACGGAGCTGGAGAGCAACGTAATCCTCAATCAGGGTCAGATATCGAACATCAAGAAAATATCGGTCGGGGAAGAGCTGCAAGTCAATCCGAAGTTTGATAAATCCTACGTCCTCAAAAAACCGCCGAAGTGTATCATGGCCGGGAATGAGAAGCTAAAGGGTGGCGGGATGAACGATGCGCTTACGCGTCGTATGATCCTCGTACCGTTCGATCAGTCGATCCCCGAATCTCAGCAGGATGTTAATCTCGTCCATAAGATCGTGGAGAATGAACTCCCCGGAGTTCTCAACTGGGCTATCGAGGGGATGCTCCGTTTTGTCAAGAACAATAACAAGTTTACGAAATCGAGCATCATCGATGAGAGCATGGAGGATTACCGTGTAGAGACGGATCAGATCTATGCGTATATCAAAGAGTGCTTCGGCGTTTGGGAGGGCGGTAAACCGGATAGAGCGGATATGGCTCGTCAGCTCCATGATATCGTACTGATCTACAATGAAAATATCAAGATCCCGACTCAGTTCATCTATCAGCATTATTGCGAATGGGCGAAAGAGGCAGGGATCAAACCGATACAGCAGCGTAATTTCTCCAGCAAACTCGCGGAGAAACTCAAAACCAAGATATCGACTCAGCGGGTTCATGCGGTCAGCGTAACAAAAGGATATGCGGCAGGGGATGGACTGATACCGAACTGGAAAGAATCTAAACCGCTGAAATGTTTGGTCGGTTTCTCGATCCAAAGCGATATCAAGATATCGATTAACGGGTTAGAGATGGGTGTGATGGAAACTATACAAAAAGGGGGAGAGTAATGCAGTTTCAGGAGTTTTTAGATCAGGTGTTACCGGATAAGGGATCACAAGCAACATTGCAATTTTTCGTCGGTAAAAACATACCGGGAAGCACTATTAAGTTTAGAGGGGTTAGTCCGTCAGGAAAAACCACGATGGAAAGAATAATTACCGGGGTATTTCCGGATTTTAATGATCGTATCGATCATAACAATGAAACAAAAAATAATTTGGTAAATGCAATTTATTTTACCAATATGATATCTGCTAATGACATGATATTCGGATTATATGAAGAGATAATCGCTAACGATAGAGACAGTATTGTGAAATGGGCGAAAGAGGGTGCGGATATGACACCTGGTGAACTTTCGGAAATTGTTTTAAATTCAATCATAGGGGAGAGTAAATGACAATCGGACACATATCAATGCAGAGTTTTGAGGACAAAACTACTAAAAAACAAGTGAAGTATTTGGAGATGGTGATCCGTCCTCCGATGATGGAGAGTGCGACGTTTACGATACAGCACGTAAAACCTGAGACAAAGCGCAACGAGAACGAACCCGATTATGTAATTTGGTACCGTGCTCCTCAAAAATCAAAATATCCGTATCCCTCGGCACGTGTGGGTGCATTGTGGAATAAGGTCGGTAAAGAGAGCGGTTTGGAGTATAAGGGTGGGCATATCGAGCACCCTCTCGCTCCAGGCGGTAAAATCAATATTGCGGTATATGTCTCTAAACCAAAAGAGGGTGAGACGCTTCCATACTCTCATGATGTGGTATGGTCTGCTCCAAAACCTCAGAGTAATGAGGGAGGATACATCGATGGCGGATATGCTGCACCGAGTTATGGGAATATCCCCGTAACGGTACAGAACGCAGCAGGGGAAATAACCGGAACCGGAACGATGACACGCACACCTATGCCGGAGAATAATCTCCCTGAGATCGATATCAACGAAGATGAAATACCGTTTTAGGAGAGGGTGATGGAAGATATATATGTGATGATCTGTGCGATCACTGGATTCGCAATCTATGATATTGGGAAGTATTTTTTCCAAAAACTTCGTCGACGTTGGGGTGAAAATCCGAAGAATTTATTCAATGTATTTATTCATTGGGTATTTAAAAATTGGCTTCCTATTTTTATGGTGATTGGGTTAATGGGAATTTTTTCCATGTTGGGGAAGTTAATAGGGCTTGCTTTTGTGCAAATTTTAAAGGGGTAAGTGATGAAACTATGGTTAATAGGCTATGAAGCCTGTCATGCAATTTTTGCAGAGAATACTCCGATAGTTGTCATGCAATGCGATCGTGAACCGACCGAACGAGAGGCAGAAAATCCTAAGGATGCGACATGGCGCGGATAATTCCTATAAAAGGCGGTTTTGAGGTTTGGGATAAAGGGGAGATGGTATATCGAGGCAAGAGTGTTTACGGTGCAAATCGATTTTTAGGTAAGAGGTTACGGGGATGAGTCAAATTGAAAAAGAGTTTCTCGCCGAAGAGTGCGCAGTAGATGAATCAGAGGTTTATAATTCATATCCTATTGAAAAAAATGAAGTCCTATTGTTTACATCTCCATTTGATCAAAAGATTTTAGATCGCACTAAAATACGTACCGCACGGAAGCGGGATAAGTCGGGAGAGTTTACCATTAAAGGTGAACAATTTAAAGCAGAGTTTGAAGTAGCATTAACAATACCTGCTTTTATATCTCTTTTCGATAACGATCATTATTTTCCTGATGAATTTGGTTTTGAATCCTATCCTGAAATGTGGGCTTATTATGGATTATATTTTCAAAATGGTGATTTAGTTGTTGTGCATAAGATCATTGATTTGGAGAGTGAATGATGAAACTCACACCTACTCAACAATCCATTATTCTCGTTAGCATGATCCAAACCATCCTCGGTGAGTATAAAGAGGATGAGATCACATCTGCTATTGCTAATCTTAAAGCGGTATGTTTGCGGTTTACCGATCTGCAATCGGGGGTAAAGTTTTTGCCGTTTATCGGTCCTAAAGTGGTGGATCATAAACGGTACCAGCTTTTTATCAAAACGAAACTGATCGCTGATCGTATATGGAAATCTACAGTAGATCGATATGCCGCTCAGAATGTATCATTCGATGCAAATGAGAGCATCCGTGCACTATGGGAGTATAACCCTCAAATGCTCAAAAAGTACGCAAAGATCAAAGAGCGCTATGCATTAGCTTATATCAATGACGGCGTTCCAGGATCGGACAAACTGCAAAGTGCCGGATCAGTGATCGGAGGGTATATCACCGAAATGCTCGACAAAGAGATGGGTATCAAACGTAACGGTAGGCTCGCTGCCCTGAAAAATAAAATCTCTCATGCAGTTGATGCTAACCCGGAAGCAGCAAAAGAATCAGCTTATAAATATGTAGAATTGATTAAGGGAGTGGCGTAATGAGTGGTAAAACTGATTTTTTTGAACTGCCTATAGGTGAGTATCATCCTAGAGAGTGTATCGAGATCGATGTTATCTCAATGAGAGCTGGGCATACCATCGAAAATTTACAAAAACGGATCAAAGAACTAGAGAGTGAAAAAATAGAATTGATCAATAAGTATTCTGTACTTTCAACAAAATACAGTGATTTAGTGGATGAATACTTAAAATTAAAATACAGCGAAAATATCGATGTCTGAACTCCAATCTACCGCTACTATGACACCGGAACAAAAAAAGGCGATGGACGTGTGGCTGGAATCGGCCACGCTGGATAATGATTTTGAGACGATATCGGATCGTCGTCTCTCTGAGGTGCTTATGAGTGAGCATAGTATAGAGGCGAGTAAGAGCGCGATAGAGCGGTGGCGTAAAAAGTTTAATTGGGAAAGTTTTCTCGATCTTAAAATCGCCAGTTCCATAGTCACTGATGAAGAGAAGATGGATGACATCAAAAAGTCGGTGGGGATTGAAGTCGCTAAGGCTATGGTGGTGGATGTTAAGCGTAACGGGGAGTTAAACTCTATTGCGTATGCGATCATGGAGGGGGAACTCAAAGCGATCTATCAAAAGCTACAAGACAGCAAACGGATTACAGCAGATGAGGCGAAGTATGCCAAAGATGTAGCGACACTTACCTCAGGGCGTGAGGATAGGCTGATGGATCGTGCTGCGCTTATGGGTGCCGGATCAAAAGTTAGCCGTGATGATTTCCTCAATGCGATCGCCAATACAATCGTACAGCTCGAAGATGAAGTTATGGAAGCTGAGTTCGAATGAGTGTTATCCCTAAGGCTCTGCGTGATCGGATGACCCCGATCGTACAACTCAAACTTGCCAAATCAGTCGCTCCTGGAATATTTGAAAACGCTACCCCAAAAATACACCCTCAGGTCCTCGATTTTGTTAATACTGCCGGATCTCGCGCTGCGGTTGTAATGTCTCGCGGTTTTGCCAAATCGACACTCCTCAATAAAGTCCATATTTTCAGCCGCGTGTTTTTGCTCCATGAGCCTTATACCCTGATCGTTTCGGAAAACGCTAAAAAAGCGCAATCGTTTCTCCGTGACATCAAGCGGATGATTATCGATGCGGAACTGCTTGGATACGATATCCATAAAGGGGATATTTGGAACGAGAGCATGATCGAGATCGTCACCGGAGGAAAGCGTGTCGCTATCGCTGCGTTCGGTGCCGGAGAGGACCCGCGCGGTTACGTATATAATAATATCCGTCCGACGTTTATCGTTGCCGATGATATCGAAAGCCGTGAGCTGGTACGCTCTGCGGCGCAGCGTGACAAACTGGCAGAGTGGTTTTTCCAAGATCTACTCCCTGCCCTGCACCCGGATGGGGACGTGCTCATCGTCGGCACGATCATGCACGCGGAACAGCTACTCTCCAAGATCCTCAAAAATCCGCAGTGGAAGTATATCATCATACCGTGCTACAAAGAGGACGGAAGCCCTGCATGGCCATCACGCTGGCCGCGTGAAAAGCTCGAAGCTATGCGTATGGAGTTTGAAGCGCAGGGGCTATTTAATGCGTTCCCGAATGAGTTCTTATGTATTCCTCAAAATGAGGAGAAAATGCTCTTTAAGCGGGAGCAATACAACTATTTTGAGCGGATACGTTATAGCGATAAAGTAAAGCATCTCCATTTTAAAAATGTACGTGACGCGCATGATGTTAAAATCTATACTCCCGAAGCACTCATCCTCGATAATGGGGAAGAGATACCGTACAGCTCTTTGTCGGTTTATACTACGATGGATTTGGCCAGTGACGGAAAAGATAAGAGCTGTATTTTTACGGTAGGGCATGACAGTCAAGGACGAGAATTTAATCTCGATATCAGTGCAGGGCATTGGAACCCGTTTGAAAAGTCGATCCATGCTCTGAGAGTCTATAAGACGTTTCACCCGATCCGGTTCGGGATTGAGAAAGCCGGCGCGCAAAACGACTTTTTCTATACGATCGACGTCGCCCAAAAAGAACATGGTATCTATCTTCCTATCGAAGAGCTGAGGCATGGCGGAGTGAATAAAAACATCCGTATCGGGAATCTGCATCCATCCTATATGGCGCGAAAGATTTACCATAACCGAAGTGATCCGAATAACGGATACTATGAAGCGCAGCTCGGCGCGTTTAACATCGATATCCAAAGCGGTGTCGATGATATGATCGATGCACGGGCGTATCATCTGCAATTCATCCAAGGGCGCACGTTCGAGCCTGATCTATACGATTACGATGATGAGTATTTGACTGGCGCATGGGACTAAATAATAGTAATAAACTATTGATACAATATTAAAACAATAGTATTATTTAAGGTTTGTAAAATTATAATGATGTTTAGAATTTTACAAAGGGGATAGTATGGCAGTGGTGGGCTATGTTCGGGTATCGACTGAGACGCAAGATACTGAGAATCAGATGGGCGAGATAATGCGTTGGGCATTGGCGCATAGTATGAATGTTGATAAGTATGTGGGTGAGTCGATCAGTAGCCGTAAAAAAGAGCGTGAGATTTTTGATTTGGTTGATACGCTGGTAGAGGGGGATATTCTCATAGTTACTGAACTCTCACGGGTAGCTCGTAGTGTAAAAGAGCTCTCCTCTATTACGGAAACCCTTATCAATAATAAAGTGCGTATGGTGTTTCTAAAAGAGGGATTGGATATTAGCGATAATAATCCGGCCGGGAAAATGATGTTATCCATACTGGGTAGCATTGCAGAGTTCGAGCGAGATATGATCTCTATGCGTACTAAAGAGGCGATAAAATCTAAAAAAGCCGCAGGGATATCGGTCGGACGAGTAGAGGGATCTAAAAATAAAGAGCATAAGCTCATGGGGAAAGAGAAAGAGATCCAAAAGTATCTCGATATGGGAATAAGTAGAGTTAAGATCGCGGCCATGTTAAAGGTGAGCCGTCCGACGCTTTATGATAAATTGGAGGAAATGGGGATAAAATTAGATGAAATGGAGACAAAATGAACTTTTTTAATGCAGTTAAATTCAATATACTATCAATGTTTTCTACTAAATCAGAAATGGATATATTAAAGCATAAGATAGATGATATCGAAAAGCCCTATGATATTGCAATTGATACACTGAAAAAATGCAACATGTTTTCAAAAGAAACTACAGCTTATATCTCCTCATTAATTGCAAATAGAGATTTTAATGGCGTTAACCGAGCTAATGTGATCTTCGAAAATGCACTAGATAGTATAAACGCTTTTAGAGAAAAAATTGGAAGCGCATTAACACATAATGACTTCGATATCCGTGCAGATTACATGACAGTTAAAATACAGTGCGATTTTATTATTAACACACTTTCAAAAGCAACACAAGCACTAAAAGATAATAATTCGTACACTGGGCCTGAGACAAAATGAGCGGAAAACTCTACAAACATAACCCAGTAATACGCGGTCACATGACCGACGCATCCGATCCGTCCGTATCCGAAGAGAACCAAAAGATCATAACCCTAGATGCGTTTGAGATCGACCTCTTTAATGCGATCTACTATTTTTCTCAACAAAGCCTATGGAACCGTGATCCGGATATGGTCGATTATGAAGTAGTTACACTGCGCTACTCCAATGTGAAAAAGTTTTTAGGTATCCGAAGTAACGATTTTAAAACAATGGTGATCGCTGCACTTTCACGGCTGCTCACAACTGAGATAGTATTTAAAAGCTACACCTATGAAAGCGGACGTACAGTTCATAATCTGCACGTTACCGCGATATCGCATTTTGCTGAAGAGGTTAATCTCGATTCAGATGCTTTTGAGGTGCATATCAATCCGATCATGAGCCGGGCGATTGCACAGCATCAAAACAATTTTACAATCATCGATATGCGTAAAACCCGCAGACTTACCAGCAAATACGCAAAGCGGCTGTATGAGTGGCTATCATCTATGAAACAGCTCAATAAAAAAATATCCGTCGATCTTGATACTATGAACACATTGCTAGGTATGGAGGAGAGCGATTTTAAACGGGCAAATAAGATCATCAAGAACTCTTATCCTCAACTCTTCGAACTGCTAAATTTTGAGTACAAATATGATCGTACTTCTAAGAAAATAATATTTACATTCAATACAAAAACAGAGGAAGAAAAAGGGGAATAATCTTCCCGTAAACGGCTCCTTTTTTTTCCCGTAAATGGAGCATTTCTCTCCCGTAAACGGAACTTTTACTCCCGTAAACGTCTCCAAACACTCCCGCAAAAGGTACTTTCTCTCCCGTAAACGGAACTTTTATGAGTTATTCACATCATTTAAACTTCGATGATTGCGCTATTTAGAGCATTTTTGCTCTGAACGCTAAATACTTCTAAATCTCTTTCTAAGTAGGTATAAATGGTATTCACACCCAAATTTTAAAATGTGAAAACCGATCCTATCTCTGTCGTACTCTTTGGAAAATTATTCTAAGGCTTCGTATGGCACTCTCAAAATCAGAAGAGCAAGATTACAAACTTATCGGTGATGCATTTGCGCGTCAGAGCAGATATCATGCAAAGTGGCTGCGAAATGATCGCTATTATCATGCACGTTACAGCGAAAAGCAGTGGAACAAACTCAAAAAAACAAAACGATCTAAACTTTTTATCCCGGTAATCCGAAATATCATCAATATCACTAAGTCGATTTTTACCACGTCATTTTTCTCTGCCGGTTGTCCTATCGAGATTACCTATATCGGAGACAGTGATAAAGACAAAGCGAATGTCGCTACTACGGTAGTGAAGTATTGGTATGACAAAGATAAACCGTATAAGAAGCTGGCTCGATCGTTTTGGTCTGCTCTCACTATGGGGCTGGGAATTGTAATAAGTTATTGGGATAATGATCGTATCCGTACTCAGGATATTTTCATCAAAGATATCGCGTTTGATTATGAGGCTACCGATATCGATGATGTTCAATACCTGGCATATCGTTTTTACGAGAGCGGTAATACGATCATGGATAAGATCGATCGCAAATTTTACAAGATAAAGAAAAAAGATTTTTTCGGAAATAACCCGGAAGAGAAATTTTCCAAACGCTATAAAATCGAAGAGCTTATAAAGCGTAAGGGTAAAAAATGGTCATGTAGGACGTTTTGTGACGGTAAGCTGATGCGTGAGACGGTGTTTGAGCGCAATCCGTTCCAATACGGGTATGCGATCGATGAGTACAAGTATCAGGATATCGATCTGCAAAAAGATCAAATCCTCGTTTATGGCGGTACGCTGGTATGGATGCTCAAAGAGATACAGGATGAGATTAATATCAAGCGCAATCAGAAAAACGATATCCAAGAAGAGAAGATCAACCCGACCTATTTTGTCGGAGACGGGATCAAACTCAATCCTTTTGATCTGAAAAAAGGCCCCGGAAGCGCGATCAAGTTTTCGGGGAAAATTACGGGCGATAATTTTCAGCAGCGTCAAACTCCTAGCGAAGTAAGTCTCGATAACGATCTCGCTGTTCTAACGAAACAAGATCTCGAAGATTCTAGCGGGGTGAATGGGATCATGCGCGGCGGAACGAGTGCAAGCGATCGACGATCTGCCGCATCGCTTTCTATCATCAATGCGAATAGCTCTCCACGCATCGAGGATATGATACTACTCATATCCGATACCCTCTTTCACCATTGGGCTAAAAATTTCGTTTATCTTGCTATCAAACATACTACTGATGATCTGATCCATAAGCTCACGGAACGTAACGATTTCCCTCTCGGAAAATATGGAAAACGGGAACTGGATGATTTTAACCTCAGTATCAAGTTTGGAAGCTCGATCAATAAAGATGCGAAGATCAATGATCTGCTCTCTATCGTGCAAATGTTCCTCCAAAACCGTGACCCGAATAATCTCGATGAGACGCGATTTATAAACGAAGTGACGAAACAGATCGTTACTTTGAAGCTTGGTGAGAATACCAAGCTGTTTGATATGCTCTCACCTACTCCGCAGCCTCCAACTAATCCAGGTGAAAATCCAAATGAGTCCGCAGAAAAACCAGCAGAGGAGGGTATCGATCCACAAGAAGAGCGCGAAAAAATGCTTTTGGCCGCCGGAAGCGCATAAAAGTGTAAAAAGTGGTGTTGAGAGGGCGTTATAGTTTAAATGATAATTTAAAACAAGGGGATGATATGGCTGTTTTATTAGAGGGTGAAACGGATCTCGGTGTGATCGTCAAAAAACACGAATCGGGAATCCGTCAAACGGATAAAGGTCATCAATTTATGACCGGAAATATCGGTGATACGCTGGTACGCGGTGCAGATAAAAAATGCCGACTTATCTCCAAAGATGAGATGCGTGAGCGGGAAGCGTCTGCGGTACCAAAAGAGACTGCGGCACAGAAGCGAGCACGTTTAGCTGCTGAAGCTGTACAAAACGGAAATCCCGGCAGTACCGCTGATACCGGATCAAGTCAAAACGGTGCTGGTGCTGGAGGAGATACTGGAGTAACTGGAACCGATGAAAACGGAGCTGGATCCGGTGGAACTGGTACCGGAGATACCGGAGCTGCGCAATGAAAAAGTTTCTTCATATCCTGATGATGGCTTTCGCGTGCTGGTTCGATGAACCGGGCGATGCCGGAGGTGGAGAAGGCGGTGGAGATGAACTGCCAGGTGATGCTACTCCCCCGTCCAATCCAAACCCTGCCCCTGCCGGCGATGAGCATATCACGCTATCCAAAGCACAACTGGCGGAGCTGGTCGAACCCATAAATGAGTATCGTCAGGAAAAGGCGGTCAATGCCGCCGTAAGTGATATCGCATCCCGTCATGAGGGATTTGATATCAAAAAAGTGGGTGAGTATCTCAATGAGCTCTTTAAAACCGATCCGAAAAAAGCAGAAGATCTTAACGACCCTAAAGGGTGGGAACTTTTATGGATGCGGGAACTGGCACCTAAGAGCGTTAAAGCCGATGAAGTGAACGGCGGACGGAATGTATCAGGTGAAAGCGATCGAGGTGATCTTATCAAGAAGATCAATAGCGGTAACGGTTCGATCGAAGATCACACCGAACTGTTTATGAAATATGCGTAAGGAGCATTAGATGGAAGGATTATTAAGTACAACGGATAAGTTTGGTCGTAGAGCGGATCTTTTTAATGATATTAAAGAGATTGGGTGGACAACAACCCCATTTTTTGCATCATTGACTGCTAAAGCACCAGCGAGTGACACAAACTCATCTTTTGGTCATGAGTGGAATTATATGAATATTCCACAAGGTAGTGATACCAATGCGTATGATGAGGGCTCAGCTCCTGCCCCTGCAACTAAATTTGGAGGTGGAAATGCAAAAAATCATTACCAAATTTTCAAAGATACCTATGGTGTAACCGGTTCGGAAGATGTAGGTACTGAAACCGACGGTAAAAAAGCAAAAGCCCGTCAAATGGCTATGAGCTCATTCGATCACCGTATGTCAATTGAACGTGCTTTACTAAGTGCTACTGCTCCGGTACAGCGTGACAATACTGTAGGCGCAAAAGTAGCTGGTAAATTGGGTGGTGTAAAACATTTCCTTACCGTAAATAATGACTTCGATATGTCTGTAGCAGGTGTTGGTACTGCTTTGACGTGGAAGATTCTGCGTGAGATTTTGAAACCTGGTTTCTTTAGCAATATGCCGGTACGTATTTTGATGATGAACGATACTCAAAAAGATGCGCTTGATGACATTTTATTCTCTAAAACTACCGGAACTTCGTTCGCTTCGGAGCGTTTAGATAATAACATTACAATGATCGGGAATACGGCATACGGTAACAATAT
This sequence comes from Sulfuricurvum sp., assembly GCF_028681615.1. Lineage (NCBI taxonomy): Bacteria > Pseudomonadati > Campylobacterota > Epsilonproteobacteria > Campylobacterales > Sulfurimonadaceae > Sulfuricurvum > Sulfuricurvum sp. The sequence goes on along the minus strand of NZ_JAQUHV010000019.1, from coordinate 22,756 downwards.
TAAAGTTATTGTAAGCCCATTTTTGGCTCAGGATGAGATTTTGGCATATAACCCTGAGTTCGTAAACCCAGTAGTTTATCGTCCAACATTTTCAAAAGATATCCCTAGCGGTGATGATGTCAATGCCGGACAGTTTATTACAGAGATGACATTGCGCGTCCATCATGAGTTGGCAATCTGCCGTCTCAAAGGTTTGGCGGTTTAATCATGTTTACTTATGGAGAATTGACACGACGTATCAAGTTTGAAGTTTCATCGGATCGTTTTGTGGATGATACTGATTTACGCGATATTGTCAATGACTCCATAAGGGATATTGCTATGCGATGTATCCCTCTTTCTTTAGTGTCACAGAGTAATGCTGAGACTATTTTGCGTTGGATCGACAATCTCAATTTTATTCGTATGCCTATGATTACAAGCGGGGTTACAAGTGAAAAAATTGATATTGACGATCTACTCATGGAGGCGGTACTTTTCTCTGCGTGCAAAAGTATCAGCAGAGATAAAAAAGAAGAGTACGAGTCGTTGATCAAAACGGCTATCAGTAATTATCACTGGGCTATTTATGAGGGGGAAACCAATGTCTTGCCAATCTATCAATAACGAAACATGCGATATCAGTATAGTCGCTAACCGATGGGGAAGCAGTGTTTTGTATTCGGAGATGCTTACTCTGGACTCATCGTTATTTTTATTTGATTGTCTTGACATTGCTGCGATCGATACTTTTCTCATGACAGAGTGCAGTATGAATATGAATGCTACACAAGTTCAATTTACACGTGATTTGATTGCTTATGAAGATGGTGTCCTCGATCGTGATGATATTCGTGCATTAGACACTCTTTTTATCGGAATGGTTACAACCGGAAAAGACTGTACTACCTACCAAGGAGATTTAAGTGGCTGCATTTAATTCATTTGTCGAGTTGCTAAGAGATATACGTGATGTTAAATATCCTGATATTGTTGCTAAACATACGGAATATTCAACCGCTGCCGCTGCTATTTTGTTGACTGAACAAAATGCTGCTGACAGTGCTCAAACCGCTACCACAAAAGCAAGCGAAGCCGCTGCCAGTGCTCAAACCGCTACTACTAAAGCAAGTGAAGCTGCGGCCAGTGCTCAAACCGCTTCCACGAAAGCAAGCGAAGCCGATTCTAGCGCTACGCTCGCAAGTGACTGGGCAATTAAAACAAGTGCTCCGGTAAACGGTATCGAGTACAGTGCCAAATACTATGCTAACAGCGCATCCAATAATGCTGGCATTGCTACCACGAAAGCAAGCGAAGCCGCTGCCAGCGCTGCTCAAGCCAATGCCGCATTTACAGCGCTTAATAGCCAAGTTGATACAGCGACAACCGCCGCTAATAATGCTATAACCGCAAAAGATCTTGCAAATACCTATAAAGACAGTGCCAGTAATTGGGCAGATAAAACGTCCGGAGAAGTTGTTGCCGGACGCTACAGCGCAAAATTTTGGGCAGATACCGCCGCATCGTATTCTACGGCAACGGTTTATTCGGATATCGGAGTATATATCTTCCCTGCTCTCGTTATTACATCGGACGGTTTTGCCTATCGATGTATCGCTAAAGACGGTTCAAATAATTTTATCAGTATCAGCGGGATAATCCCATCGAGTGATACTACCAAATGGGCAAGGGTGCAAGGGGGGGTTACAACAGCTTCTGCTCTTGTATTTACTCCAAACGGGGATATATCCTCTGTCAATGTGCAAGATGCAATCGTAGAGCTGCGAAATGATACCGATGAAAAAATAGCTGCCAATACAGCCAGTATCGCCGCTAAAGCGGATCAAATTTCAACCTACACTAAAACAGAAACGGATAATCGTATCGCTGCAGTTGTCGGTGCGGCTCCGGCTGCACTGGATACGCTTGCTAAGATCGCTGCACAGCTCGCATCGGATGAGAGTGCTGCCGGAGCATTAACGATTGCTGTGGCTGGGAAACTCGATATATCAGGCGGTACTACTACCGGACGAACAGTCTTTAAAGAGATTGCTGAAACAGTTTATGCTTTGAGCGGAACTACCCCCGTATTAAGTTCAGCCAATGGGAATTTACAGACATGGGTACTAAGCGCAAATTCAACCCCTACGGATGGATTAAACTCAGGAGATACGATTACTCTGCATATCGATGACGGTACTGCTTATACGGTTAACTGGACTTCTATGCCTATACATTGGATAGGTAGTAGTGCACCTATTATTGCTACCACCGGATACTCGGTTATAACCCTATGGAAAATTGGTACTATGGTCATCGGTATGGCTGGCGGAGACGTAGTATGAGAGCCAATATTATGATGGGTAAGAGTGGAAAACGTCCAGTTTCTATAATAGGTGTAAATAGTACACTCAATGCAGTAAATACCTTAGATTTAACTAAACCTTTAGATACTGCTGCTGGTGACTTAATGATAGTTTCACTAACACTATCTTCATTTAAAACTATTACCCCTCCTGCTGGGTGGGTATTAATAGTAAATAATAGCTATGGAGCTATATACAGTAAAATAGCAACAAGTAGTGAGCCATCTGCATATTCTTTTAGTGCCGCTACAACAATATCAGGTGCAATTATTACTTTTAGAAATGCAAAAATAGGGGTTTTAGGTGCAGTAAATACAGGGACTAATACTACTCAAACTGCTAACAGTATCACAATAACAGACAATAATTCTTTGTTACTTGCTATTTACAGTGCAGGGGGTTCTTATAGTTATACCTATTCTGTACCCTCTGGATTCTCACAAATAGCGTATGATCTAGATATTACTAGACCTTCTTTTTCCATAATGATTAAAAGTGAAGTAAATGCAGGAGCTACTGGAGATGTTATTTCAACTGCTACAAAATCTCTTACTAGTGTATCTAACTACCTATTGTCGATATCACCAAACTAAGGAGAATAGATGAAATATGTCAAAGATAACATCATCAAAACTATAGATCAAGTCCGTCAGGAGTTGCCTAATATCTCAATGAGAGAAGGTGCAGATTTAACAGAGTTTGGGTTTCAAACTTTGATTGAAACTCCTATGCCTATTAGAGATGGGTATCACTACATAGAAGGAGTAACTGGTGTCACCCAAACATGGACTGAGGTTCAGAATGAAGTGGTTATTCCTCAGTCTCTTACTCCAAGACAAATTCGTAAAGTATTAACGGATAGCGGTATGCGTCAAGCAGTTGAAGATATGGTTAAAAATTCAACTGATTTTGATCTAAAAGACTGGTGGGAGTATTCGCTCGATTATGAACGAACTCATCCTAAACTTATCGAGGCTGCTTATACGCTTGGACTTACCGATGCTCAGATCGATACGATGTTTATCATGGGAGCTTCGCTGTGATGCTCCTGATTAACCACCTCTGTGAATCTTTTGTTGGTAATGATGTGCGTACAAAAAACGAGGTGGGTAATGAGTAGTATCGATAAAAAAGATTGCTGTACATGGTTCCCTGATCGGTTTAGAAAAGATGATATTCATCCGTGCTGTTGTAAACACGACTTTGATGTAACGCACTTTTATAACCCTGCTATACCCGCTATAAACTTTTGGAATAATTTAAAGTCTGTAGGAGTACATACTCAATGGAGGGTGATGATTGTATCGGGGGCAACTATCGGGGTATTGGTTCGATATCCGTGGTTTGTATATCAGGTTTATAAAAATAGGAGAGGTGAGGAGTAATGGATATCGAAATGGGAATACTACTCAGTGGAGCAACTGTGATTGCTTCTGTTGCTGTAGCCTATGCTACGGTTAAATTTACGGGTGAAGCAAACCGTAGAGATACTGCAATTTTATTTTCTGAGCTAAAAGAAACAAATATAAAAATGGACTCTCATGGTGAAGCTATTGTTGAGTTAAAAACTAAGCAAGGTGCTGCAATAACAGCTAAAGAAGTTCATGAGCAATATATCTCACGTGAGTTATTTGAGATGCATAAAGCACATATCGATCATCGATTCGACCAAACAGATTCTCGTTTTGATCGAGTTGATAACAATATGGGAAAGATACTAGCTGAATTACAAAATTTAAAGAGTGTGAGATAAGAGTAAATAATGAATATATATCGTGGAATTGATCGCTATAAATTTCCTAACTGGGAAGGATGGAAGATCATTGATGATTATGCAAAGATAAGCCATAACGAAACGACTACTAAGCAGCTTTGCGACAATAATATCCAATTGCAAACACTCGTTAAATCACACTATAAGGAGGAAGTATGATTGAAGAGTTAAAACGTATGAAGTGGGAACTGCTGATTGTTTTAATCGGTATTGCCACTATGGTTTATATGGGTGCTATCGGACAGATGCAGAAGATCATCATTACATCGGTAACGGTTGCTATCGCCATGATACTTGGGTTCAAAGCATCGAAGAAATTCGGAGCACCTAAAATTACATGGGAGAAAGTCGATGAAAATACAAAAGCTATTTTTCGTTTGGGGATTGTGGTGGCTTTTGTTATCGGGTATGCCATTATCAGCAACAGTTTCGCAGTCCGACTCGGTTTATAAACGGTGTTCGCAGTTTATACCAAGTGTAGCGTATTGGCATGAAATTTATTTCGGGATCAATTTTCCCTATGGTTATCCAGTAGGTCAGCTCCAGCAAGAGGCGAACTGCAAGTTTGTTATGTCTAAAGACGGATATGGCTCCGTAGGTGCGGCACAGATCACACCGTCTGTGTGGGCTAAGGCTTTACCGAATGTTGATTTTTGGAGTATCGACGGAAGCTCAAAGGGTCAGGCGTTTATCAATAAAGATGCATGGAAGCAAGCATCGATAAAACGTCTTTGGGTCATGTTCCAAATATACAACGGTGGCGGGTTAGTCAATAAAGAGATCAAACGTGCCGGGGGAATAAATAATTGGGAAGCGGCAAAGGCACAGTGTCGGCGTGGGGTCACTCATTATAAATGGGGGGATATCTCGAACTGCGAGATCAACTATGATTATTCAGTCAAAGTTTATAAATACGGAGGACAGTATGGAAACATTACAGAGTCTAGTCAATACCGTTATTGGTAAGATAATGATAGGGGTAATCGCTGTTTTGGCAGTGACATCAATGTCATTATCAGTATGGGTATATGTACTTAAAGCAGATAATAAAGTTGCTGTAGCTGAGAAGAATCAAGCCCTTTCCAATCTTGATACTATGTCCGGAATATTGGTGAAAAACTATGATGAGTATCAGGTACGATTGGAAGATGCTAATAAAACACTGATCATGACACAAAAACAGTATATCAATACTCAAAAAAGATTAAAAACATGGGAGGATCATAATGATACGTGTGATGAAGCTATGCGCGCTATTGACGCTTATCAGTTTTAGTTTTGTCGGTTGTTCAAAAGTACAGCCGCAACCACCAAAAATGGACACTTGTCATATTCCCTATACTGAACCAGCGGTAATGGATAATACTCCATGTCCACATGATGCTAAATTTTATACGTGTGTAAAAATAAAAGCGGCAAAAAATTATGAGGCTAAAAAGTATGAAAATTCACAACGAGTAATCCATGAGGGAGTTTGCAAATGATGTCATTTGATCAACTCAAAACTTATGCTCTCGATTTATCTAAAGCGGGTGGACTAACGAATAAAGAAAATACCACTTTTCTTTTGGGTGCTCTTCAAACTTTTATGCAGATCGATGCGGATACTGCCGTAAAAGCCGCTCAGGTAAATCTTATCAATGCTCAAATTCAATCCGAGAATTCTAAAAAAGCATTAATCGATCAGCAAAAACTCACTGAAGTACAGCAGACTGCTAAAGTACAGTATGATGTAACAACGCTTATGCCCGCTCAAAAAACACAGATCGACTCTCAAAAAGCAATGCTTGATCAACAAAAGCTCACTGAAGTACAGCGTACGGCTCAGGAAACCTATAAAACTACGACACTTTTAATCGATGAGCATACTCTCAATACTGCCAAGACAGCTTTAACCAATGCACAAAAATCAATGACTGATCGTCAGACTAGCGGGTTTGATGATAAAAAACGGGTGGAACAAGCAACCCAAGCCAGCGGACTCGTCGGGATGATCTATGCCAGCGGAGGAACTATACCTACGGATGCATGGACTTATGCTAAGGGTAAAGTGGATGCGATCTAATGATCCTCAATCTTTCTACGGGTAAGAGTATCCCTGCTGCGTATAAAGATTACTATGTTGCTATGCTTATCTCGTCACGAAAGTGGCGGCGTGATTTGATCCACCACTGGACTAATCACGGTGGATCTCCATTGACGACGATTAATGGTAAAGTGTACTGGGGTGGAACCTATGATATGTTTCATCTCAACGAATCACCGGATAAGATCAAAATGGCAGATTACCTCGGTATCGATGATACGGGAAAAGATGAACTATCAAATATCTCCGGAGCCGATTGGTCGAGAGCCTATTTCAGACCTACACCAAAAACAACTAACCCCTACTCTGCTGAAAACGTATCCTATATGCTCCATAACGGGTTAGCTGCACTGTGTATTTCTAAAGGACTAAGCAGTGTTGTATTTAAAAGTGCCAATATTGAGGTTCCGGTTGTTTATGTGAATGGTGTTGCCGATGATCCTATGAATCATGTACCAGCTCCTATCGATATGAAAGGCGGGACAAGAACTTCATCTAGTTTTGTCGGGTTGGATATCTACAACACAACACATAATTACAGCTCCAATATATTGCTGCAAACACTCAATGCTTTAGGTACATCGAATGTCGGAAATATTTTAGGGGCTATTTATAACTGTACGAATTTTTTTGAACAGTTTTGCAGTCATACTATTTCGGTAAGTTTGGTCGATACCATTAAAAATCAAATTACCAATTTAGATCAAACATGGGTCTTTCAAACATGGGACAGTTTTGCTATGGGAGATTATTCATGGATGGATGTAAATAATATCACAGATTATCTCTATCCTCAGATAGTAATAGGATCATCTTTAGAATCCGATTATTTTACGTTCTCAACATTCCAAAACATTAAAAACCGTTCAAATCCTACGGAAATTATTAAAAATTTGTCCGGATATATTATGGATATTGTTGATGGTTCTATTACCGGAAATACTTTATTTTCATCTATAATTAAGCCAATACCCTACTCATGGGCCATAGTGGACAATAATCATTTATGGTTTGAGTATGAGTATATTATGGCTATGGATATCAAAGAGTTTGCCCATCTGCTCACTCTGCATCTCGATATTGAAGTAGGGGCAGATAGTGGGTTTTGGGGAACCTTTATCGGATCATTCATCGGGGTAGTTTTAAATATTGTGAGTACCGTAATAGGGGCATTTTTTAAAGTCGTAGAGCTGTGTGATTTTATCATGAAACCGACGATACGGGCACTGCTTAAAGTGTTTGGGGTAAATGGGGTCAAGCTCGATAAGATCATAGCAGCCTATACGGAAATCCGTAATCAAATCGCATTAATCGTAGCTACAATCGGTATCGGGGCATATTTGGAGGGTTCATCCATCGCCGCTGAATCGAGTGCCGCTATGGTTGAGAGCGGAGGTTCAGCTCTGAGCGCTGCTGAGACAGATATGATTATCAACGGTTCTATTGAGGCTGCATTTGGATCAATAGGATCATCTCAATTAGCTGAATACGGACTCAAAATCGCTTCGGGGGTTTTTAGTGCTATTTCAGGGGTGGGAAGCACTACCGGATCGGACGCTGTTAAGAATGTAGCGGAAAGCAGTAGCCAAAGTACCAATCCGATGCAGCTAGTTTATGGGGATAACGATATCGATATCATCGATGCGCTTTATATGATGATGGATGATCCGATGATGGCGCTCAGTATGGATTCGGATACTCTGAGTATGGTTTATTCGTGAAAAGTGATCTATACATCAAGATATCATTGAGAAAAATATCAGGGGGATATTATGGGTGAAACAAATTGGCTTGATACACTCAAAGGGATTGGGTCAGGTGCATTTAACTGGTTTAGCAATGGTGAAAATTTACGCGGTATCGGTACGCTTGCCAGTGGGATAGGAGGTGCATGGTCAGCAATAGATCAAGCCAAGCAAGCTAAAGCACTGCTCAACCTCCAAAAAGGTGCCTATGATGATGAGAAAAAACGGCAGCAGCAAGCACAGCTCGCGATCGATGGAGTGAACTGGAGTACACCGTCCACTACTACACCTCGTTTGACATTGGGGGTATAAGATGGGTGCTCCTAATCCATTAGCAGCTCTTAACACCATTAGCCCATCGCTCATAGGGTATATCGGCGGTGGCGGTCGTGCACTGGGGGCGCTGGGTAATTCTTTAGCAAATATCGGTCAGGTTAAGCTCGATCTTCAAAAGCAAAACGATGAAACCGCTTATCGCAATGCTATGCTGGATCTCTCTAAAAAAGCCGATAGTCGTGCCTCTGCCGATCAGCAAGAGAAGTTTTCGGATAAACAGACTAAATTTGCCAGTAATGTAGCCTCTAATAGTTATCTTTTGGGTAAAGATATGCCTACTGAAATGAGCAACGACTATGCTAAGCTCTCTTTGATCGATCCAACAATTACGGCGGCGGCTCTTAGAACTGAAAAAGATAAGTATACGTTGGGAGCCAATGGCCTGGTTATCAATACAAGCACCGGTGCTCTTGCCGGAGATTATCGGGACAAGAGTGGTAATGGTATCAAAGGTGCTCCCTATATGGAGGGTGTCGTGAACGGAAAAGTGGTCCGTACCTATTTTGATCCCCAAACGGGTGCTCCAAGGCTAAACATTACCGCTCCGGGTAAACCGCTGGGGATTTATTCTCAGGATTATGCTGACGGTATAGGAGATACCAACACGGCACAGCGCCCTAAGATCACTAATAATACCAAGCAGGAGATTAGTGCTGGAAACGCGATCCAGGATGGTGGGCTTCCAGTGCGATTGTCATCTGATCCGCGTATAGCCAAATTACAGCATGATTACCTCTATCCTACGGCAGGTGGTGGATGGTATGTACCTGCCAATCTTGTCAATGATTATAAAAAGCAGTTTCCCAAATAATCGTTAAAACCGATCCTATCTCATAGGTACACTAAGAAAAAAAAGGTGTACCTATGGCTGATGATGTATGGTCACGACTCGGCATTACCCCCTATGAAGCAGATCCAAGCAAAGTAAAACTCAAACTGGGCGATGATTCAAAGCCTACCCCAAAATCCTCTCAAAAACTTCCTGATAATATTTATACGCATGACGGATTTATCCCGGATGTTTTGCGTACGATAGGTGAAAATGCTCTCAATTATGCGAATGTCGGTTCCGCTGCTCTTAATGCTATGGGTACTAATATCGATCGATCAAAACTCACCGATACCATCGGGCGCTTAGAGCAAGCGCAAAATGAAAGCGATAATCGCATACTCAGCCCTACCCGTTCAGCAGAAGTCGCAAAAATAAACGCACAGCTTGCTAATGCTCACGGGGTAGTCGATACGATCAAAGCCGGAGGGGAAGCCGGGCTGGATATGCTCATGCACCCGATCGATAATGCCGGAAAGATTGTCGGATCTTTGGTCGATCCTCTCAATGCTTTTGGATTCGGTGCCGGAGATATCACGGCAAAGCTGGCCGCTAAGATGGGGAGTAACCGTCTCGCCCGTACCGCAGCCGCCGCAACTGCCGGCGCAGTAACCAATGCCCCAGTAAATGCGGTGCAAGAGGGATCGTTTGCAGCGGCCAAAGGTGAGGACTGGCAAAAAGCCGCGCTCGCTGGAGCCGGAGGTGGTGCGGTAGGCGGTGCGGTGTTGGGGAGTATCCCCGGAATAGTTAGCTCTCCACGATTCTCTCCTAATAAAGTCGCTCCAATCGTTGCGGATCATATCGGAACCCATGAAGCAAATTATGATGCACTTATGCAAAACTCCCTTATGCAAACTCCCGATAGTGAAAAGTTCGATCCAAATATCGATATCGGGTTCAAACGCGAACCTAGTGTCACCGATCACCCATCCGATACGCTTCCCCCCATAGACCATAATGCAGTTTTCGGGTCAGTCATGGGGGAACATCTCGACAGTGCGCGTGCAGAGGGTAATGAAGTGTACTCTAAGGCGATGGAATTGGCACAGAACCCGAAGAGCAAGCCGGAGCATATCAAAGCGTTTATCGATAATGCTATCACCCCCACTCATGATGATCTAAGCATATCCGATCTTGTCAATAACGGAGACCCCCTACCCTCTCGATATAGCGGGATGCGTATCGTTGATACACTGGAGCGCAATATCAGAATCGCAGAAGCCAATCCGACCGATGCAAAAACAAACATAGATCTCTCGAATATCCTGAAAAAAGAGGGTTTTTCAAAAGAGCTCAACAACGTATATACTAAAGCCTACAGCGCAAAAGATCCTACGATCCTTACCGATTATATTATGACTAAAACACAACCGCTCGCTGAGGATATCCGCACACAGATCGATGATCACTTAGGCGGGTATAAGGCACGATCGGATGAGCAAAAAGCACTGCGCTGGGTTGAGGCTATCCCCGAAGATGCACATGACCTCGTCGCTCATCCTCAATTCCTCGATCATTTGAGCGAGCGCGAGAGCGTATCGGCTGAGGATGCACGCTACCCGCAAACCCGTACCGCCGATCTCGTCCTCTCTCATGAAAACAACGGTGATGGGTATGAGACGGTCGTACAGCAACCGGCACAGTTCGATCGTAACCATGCGTATGATTTTGAGATGACGAAAAAAGATGTCGCCAATATCCGTGCCGGACGATGGAATGATGCGCTGGTGCAAAAACTCCGAAACGATCTCGACCGACGTGATAATGACCCCCTCTATAACCCTGAAAAGAATAGTGAAACACTATTAAACAATAGTGTTTCACTATCGCCAACCGAGAAACTGTACCATGAGATGAGCGATTCGATGGGAGCGGATCATGCCGATTTTAATATCGGACTGATCGAGGGACGTGCAAAAGCTATGGGGATTACTCCCGATGAGCTGATCGTTAATCATCCGTTGATTGTTCGTGATATGAGAGATATGCATGGGTCTGATTATATCGATGCTATACGGGAGGCGGAGATTAACCGTTTATTTCAGGCAGTAAAACATGATGCACCGTTCGAGGAAAAGCTCTCCGAGATACGATCTATCTTAAAAGATAAAGTCAAACGTGAAAAATTGAATACAGAAGAAAAAGAGCTCTACGATTTTGCTATGAGCAACAAATCATCTGTTTCATTTATACGAGACGGTATCCGTACGTTGTTAAGCAAAGGAGATGATAAAAGCGGGTTCAAGCATATCATTATCCGACATTATGGCGATGGGGCTGATAGTGCGTTAAGCGTATGGGACATTTTGCGTATCGGTAAAACGATCATAGAAGGATCACCGATAACGGATACTGAAATCGCTAGAAATAAAGACGTATTCGGAAGTAGTAAAGCGGCTGTACGCAGAATGATAACGGTTAATGATAAAAAGATGATGTATGTCGTTGGGCTTGGAAAAGATGAAACCGGAGGAAATAGTGTAATTACCTATTATAAATCGCTGGTAAAAGACGGCTCGACTTCTATGGATGACAGCCCCAAAGCACCAATAGCAGACAGCTCGGAAGCTGCGGGCGGTTACAGTGACCATAGATCCCAAACCGTTTATGATAAAAGTGTACATCAAAATGGTGATAATGTCAAACCATCTTTAAAAAGTATGAGTGATACGGCTATCCTAAAGGATATGACCTCTATCCCCCGCGCGATCGAAGAGGGTAAAATCGATGCGACAACGGATCGAAATCAGCCCGGATGGATGAGTCAGGCTGAGATCGAAGCCTCGGCGGAAGCTATCCGAAAATCTACTCCGTATATGGAGGGTGGCGCACGGGTATATGAGTACCGAAACGATCATGGCGATACGTTTCGCATTATCGCTGATCGTGAGGGTTTCCGTATGCACTCCGATCGCGCTGCCGGAGAGGGAAAGGAGTTGGGATCATATAGGTATGATCCTATCCATGAGGATGCCAAACGTCTCAATCAAAAAATACCCGATGTCAAACTCACCGAAGATCAGATCAACGGTATGATCGAACTGGGGGTTACAAAATCAGGTGATCAAAAAGCGATCATCACCCTCTTTAAAACCGCCGATGCCTCTACCCTCCCCCATGAACTGATGCACTGGATGGAAAAAACCCTCACCGATGTCGAGCGTGCGGCGGTGGATGATATTCTCAAACACATACCGGATGGTACGCCTCGCAGCGAAGCACTCGCGCGGATGTTCGAGAAATATCTCGCAGAGGGCGAAGCACCTACACCGGAACTCAAAGGGGCGTTTGAGAAGTTTCGCGATTGGCTCACTCGACTATGGGAGACGCTCGCGCATGATAAAAATCGTGATTTTGAGCTAACCGATGCACATCGTGAACTCTATCGGGCATTGCTAGGGGATCGTGAAGCGGCCGCTAAATTGTCGGAGCGGTATGATGGGATTATGAATGATAAGATGAGAGCGGAGGCGGATAGAATATCCAAAAATGAAAATACGCCTGACGTATTGTTCCAGCGTATTATCAAAGACTCAGAGCAACCCGACAAAAAAACCTATACATCGACTAAGAATATCCTCGAAAAGATGATCGATACTATCGGTGAGAAGATTGAGAACGGTGCTGATATGCTGCCGGATGGTATTCGCCCGTGGCTTCACCCTACGAAAGCGCAAAAGCTATTTGCTGAGTACCAAAGTGCAATGCGTGAGGAGAGCGCACGTATTTGGGAGCAGGCGCGTGAGATTAAAGATTACCTCGAAAAAAATACGGTGAGTGAAAATAGCTCTCGTGATCTCGTCCGTGCATTGGGCGGAGATATGGACCCATCAAAACTTTCCGAAGAGTTGCAACCGCTTTATGCACAAATGCGAAAAGTAATCGATGCCAATGCACAGGCATTGATCGATGCGGGTGCGCTCGATGAAAAACACTCGATCAATGATTATCTAAAGCGCTACTATGAAAAGCACGAAAAAGAGCTCGGTTTTTTCAAAAAGTCTCTTTCTATGGGTAAAAAGTTTGCCCGTAAAGACCTGACACACGATGAGCGTCTCGCGCTGGGTATGATCGAAGATGCAAGCCTCGTTATCCCGAACACATTGGCAGAGCAGCGGATACAGCTCATGCAGGCGCGTGTCCTCAAACAAATCGCAGAGGATTTCGCGCTCGATGAACCGCATGAGGGGTATGCCCGAATCTCGGATGAGTCGGTGAGTCATAACGGATCGGTCAAAAAATACGGTGCATTAGCCGGTAAATACGTCCCTATGGAACTCAAAGAGGCGATGACGGATATGGGTCGAAGTATGGGAGATCTCACAGCGATACAAAAAGCGGCTCAGGGGTATGTTACTTTTATCCAAAACATCAAAACAACCGTGACCGTAAAAAACCCAATGACCCATGCGGTGAATGTCGGATCTAACATGACGATGGCATATCTAAACGGGCATTTGGGAGCATTGACTCGTACGATGTCATCGATCGGAAGCCCTCACTTCAAAGAGCTGGTACGACTCGCACGTGAAAACGGTATGACAACTCAACTCGATATGCTCGAAGCGCGTGATGCAGTTAAGATCCAAAGCTCCAGTAGCAATGCTATCATCGGGAAGCTGACCAATATCGTCAAAAATATCTATATGACGCATGATACATCATTGGGTAAAGCGGTACGTTCCGCGTATGATTGGGAGGATCGTATTTTCAAACTGGCCGCATTTGATGATCAGATGATCAAAATGAAAAATCAGTTGGGGCGCGAACTTACTCCCGCAGAAGTAAAGCAAGCATTTCAAGAGGCTAACGATATGTATATCGATTATAATAAACCGATGCCTCATGCGCTACAAGTTCTCGATAACTATGGGATTATGCCATTTGTCGGATATACCTATAGATCTATTCCTCAGGTAGCTAAAACGATTGCACGGAACCCGTTTCGATTTATGCTCATGCAAGCAGCTCTCGCGGGTATGGGTATGTCTACGCTGTTTAATGAGAACGATGATATGGCAAAACCATCATGGGCGGGAGACGGGTTTAACTTTTTCGGGATAAAAAACTGGGTTTATGTCGGTCATAGCGGATGGGCTCTCAATGCCGGTCGTCTCGTTCCGGGTCTCCGGTTTACCGATCTTACGTTTGATGGTGGTTTTGTGAAATCGTTGGCGAACATTGCTTCCGGTACTGATCCGCTATGGGGTAGCGCATTATCAAAAGATGAAGATCCGCGATATGTCAAGCTCTTTAACATCGCTAAAAAATACGCTGAGAGTTTCACTCCGTCTATGACACCTACCGGACGCTACGGGCAACGATTGATTACTCCGGGTAAAAATCCAAGTACGGGGGAAAATCGTACCCGTGCGGAGGTTATCGCTCAGGCATTGGCAGCGCGTAAGTTCGATCCTAAAAGTGAACTGCAAAAAAAAGCTAATCATGCGTTTTCTCAGCTGGAGAAAAAAGCACTGATAAAAGAAGAGACGGAAAGCGGAAAGCATATCAGAAAATATGCTGATCCAAAAACAGTGGCAAAGGCAAAAGAAGAGTATGCGGATACGATGAAAACGATCTCGAAGCAATCGCGGGATAAAAGAGTAGTCCTAACCAGTAAACCTCTTAAGTCTACAGATGAAAAGCATAGCGGTGGAGGCTTCCACATGAAGCCTATTATCCCACGATTAAAATTAGGAGGTAACTAAGCATGGCTCAAAAAATGGATATAAGCTCTGCAAAACAAAACGAGCATAATATGAAGTTTGTCCTGGATAAATACAATCTCGGTCCGATCAAAACATCGATAAACCCAAAAGATAACAAAGCGTACTGGGATAAGATAGCTCAGTTTTGGAAAGTATCTCCCGAAGCAGCACGATGCAGATTATGCGCTAACTGTGAGTATTACGATAATACTGAGAGCATGATGCTACAGATGGATACGATACCGCTCAACAAATATGATATGGACGGCGGAGGTCGAGGGTATTGCTGCAAGTTTGATTTTATCTGTCACAATCTGAGAACGTGCAGCGCTCAGGAACCGAAGAAGTATGTTAAGCCCAAAGACGCAGAGGTTATCCCTCCGCAGTATAAAGAGGGGAATATGTTGAAGTTGAAGTTAGGGGTAGACTAATTATTATTGGATTGATGTTATGATTTTGGGGATGTAACCCACGCTATCAACCCTGATGGCTCAGGTATGTACGGCATTGTTTGCAAAGGAATGAAATCTCTATTGTACGCTATGATTCTATTTTTCTCTATATAAGAACTCGTACAAATGTTATATTTGCCGATTACTTCATTTTTGTGATCGATACCAAATACAATGATGGTATTAATATCATCTGAGTATTTGTCTCCAAGATTTTTCATGAGCCATTCTTTAATTGGCTTTTCTGCATATTCTGATGCTGATCGCACAGCCTTTATAAAATCTTCATATTCTAGGTCATGTTTCCATTGAATTTCTGTACTCATTATATTTCTCTCAATTCGGCACGATCATCATCGCTACCATTGCAATCATAAATACGATTGTATCTATATTTTTAGCTTCTTTCAAAGCACCGTGAGTTAAAATACTCATTCAGTCGTATGGTGAGACATACGACCTGATGATGATTTTAAAAAATCTTATCTGCCCATCTTCCCATAGCGTCCTCAAAACGTGCGAAGATGGTATCTGCTTTTTCTATTATGCGGCTCATCGTTTACTCCCCCTACCCTACTAACTTTTTAAGTGTTGTCATTGATCCGGTACGGATCGTGCCGTTGTTGTTCGATGCGATGATGTGATCGCTTTTGATCTCTACTGCGTACCCTTTTTTCTTTGCCAGTTTTGCCAACTCTTTTAATTCAGTGATGATTTTCTTCATCGTAAGGCTCCTTTTAATGAATTATTAACGCTTGACATTATGAATGTAACAATATTAAAACAATATTAAATGATAGCATCTTAATATTAATTAGATAGCTTTATACGATTAAATGATATTAATACAATATTTTTATGCTATCATTTACTATTCTTTTTCAGGAGGGTTGATATGGTCATTACAGTGGCACATCAAAAAGGTGGTGTCGGTAAGAGTACGATCGCCAGTAATCTAGCGGTCGAGTATTATAAGATCTATGGGGATCAGCTCACGGTTGTCGATCTCGATACGCAGCGATCGCTTACCTATTTTAATAATATTCGTCGTTTCAATGATATCCCTGAGCTTCCTATCGTCCAGGTGAAGAACGCGGATGAACTCAAAGCGATCATAAACGCGAATACCGGTGTGATCCTCATCGATGCCGGTGGGTTTGACAGTGATGTGAACCGGATTGCGATGCTCTATGCGGACCGGATCATTACGCCGGTGTCTGATAGCAGCTTCGAGCTGGGCGGTTTGATGATGTTTCGCGGGATCCTGAGAGAGCTGAGAGCTGCACGGGAGGATCTCGTCGCTACGGTGCTGCTCAACCGGGTACATCAATTTGCCGGCAAGAGTTTGGAGGAAATCTTCGATTTTGCACGTTCTAACCCGGAGTTCGATATCTTCGAGACGATCTTACGCGATCGAGGAGAGTACAAACGGGCTACGGAGAGTGGGCAAAATGTTATCGAGCTTTCCAGTGATGGAAAAGCAGCTACAGAAATTAAAAAACTAATGGAGGAATTACAAAATGGCAAAGAGTAAGTTTAATGAAGATGCATTAGCCGCAGCAGTCGGCGGGGCAGCGTTAAAAACTGCCGGTGAAGAGGTAGAGGTATCAGAACCGGTGGATAAGCAGACGATCATCTACGATATCCCGAAGCGTTGGAAAGCATTTATCAAAGACAAACGTCACTCTACGTTTAGCGGGTATGCACGTGCAGCGATCCAAGAGAAGATGGAACGGGATGGTTTTGTATGAAAAAGTATATTATTGTTACAGCGAAAGATAAAAAAACACTTGAAGATGAAGTTTGTAAGCGTATAGAAGATGGATATGAGCCTACTGGAGGATTAGCTATTACTGTAGGAAGAGATATAGTTTTTTCCCAAGCTATGTGGATAGTCCCTTTTGTTAATGTTACATATCCGCAAAAAATAAAAATAGATATTCCTAATACTGTTGAGGATTGAAAAATGGATATTGAACAACTAAAAGATAAACTGGCCGAAGCGATCCGTGAGAACAAACCCGATTCGTTATCGATCGCACTGGATCTTATCGAGATGCTGGAGGAGGATAGGGCGGTAATACTGGAGAAATTACGCCAGGCGAAAATCAGACAGTATTTCGGAGGAGAGCTGCAAGATTTCAAAGAGGATACGTCACGGTTATACCAGGGCGGATCAGAAAAAGGTGGGGAGGGGTAACCTTTCCATTTCCCAAGTCACATAAGCCCGGCGCATCGTTATGGTGTTGCTGGGCTTTTTGCGTTTATAGGGCAGGGTAGAGCACGTCCTGAACCTACGAGGGGATCGCCGGGGCGATCAAAGGAGCGCGACAGGGGTCGGGTGCCGGGATCTTCTGCACGCATCCTGCTCCTACAAGCCCCAACACGATTGGGAGGGGAGCGCCCGATATGCCAAGGGTACGACGGTGGGGGGCAGGGAGTGGGTCTTGGGCTGAAAACTGTCCCGCCCCGCTCATCTTTTTAAGGTTGGGGAGTTTTGCGCCGAACCTTAAGCGGATTGGGTAGTTTTGGTCGGAATAGGCAATATCGGGTTATTTTGTGGGTAACTCCGGGCATAAGCGCAATAACTCCGGGCATAAGCGCAATAACTCCGGGCATAAGCGCAATAACTCCGGGTATAGCGTGTAAAAGTGTAAAGTTTTGTAGGTTGTAAAGTTCTGAGCAGTAATGCAATTTTACACCCCTGAAATAGGGGGATTGATTTCGCGGTGGTTGTAAGGCTTAACCGTTCGTTTGTTTCTTACAGTTTCAGGGTCATTTTGTGGGGGAAAATGGTTGCCGGAGCATTATCCCCAAAATAAAGAGGGGGGTATCCTCATATCTGCGCTGTGGGGGTCGATTTTTTCTCGGCAATGGTATGGGGGGGGTGTTACCCCATCGGGTGCCATACCATGCTACTACGTTGCGGGAAAATTTTCGCACCGTTTTTGAAAAACTGCCCCGCTGAAAACAAAACGAAATCTATCCTAAAGGGGCGCATTTCTCGGAACGCGTTTGAGATCGATGTGTTGGGGCTTGCAGCAGAGCAGGGCGACCGATATCCCCGACGTGTTGGCGCTTATTGTTTTGTACGCCTGAACCCCAAATTTTGAGCCTCTTGCTCTGTATATACATAATGCTCACCCTTTTTTATCTCGATCTTAATCCGATCATACATAGCATCATTTGGAAGATGGTAAATCTTTTCATTGTCTTTGCCTATATTGCATTTAATAAGAGGGTATTCTTTTCCTACATCGAATGGGTATGGTTCTACAATATGAGTCATATTTTCACTGTGAAGTTTTAAAACATCTCTTGCGGCATCATCAAGATTGTTATTTTGTGTATATAAAACACACTCAAATAATATTCCTGGATTTCTTTTTCGATATTTATCAAAACTTCCCCATAGCTGATCTATTGTACTTTCATGAATAAAATTAGTTTTGCCTCTTCTCTTACATTGAACAATTACAGTATGGTTTTTTGCTTTTGCTATGATGTCAATTCCTCCATCATTTTTTCCCATTTTAATACCATTATATTCAACTTTGTATCCAATTTTTTCATACAAATAACCAACAAATCGTTCGTATCTTTTTCCAAGCTCTTCAGAACTTTGATACCGTTCTGAGATATATTTTGCTATTTCATATCCGTATTTATCACGCAGTTTTTTTTGTTCTTCAATTATCCTATCTCTTATTTCTTGCTTTCTATGTTCCTCTGCTAACCGTTCCGCTTCTTTTTCAGCAGCTATAATTTCCCTTTGCTGTTCTCTATCTCTTCGTTTTTGTTCTTTTTCAATAAGCTCTTTATTTTTTTGTTCATTCCAAAATGGGTAGCTTGGGATTGGGAATCCTCGATCTATAAGAAAGAAATAAAATTCGCACACACATTTTGGGCATTTAGAAGCATCGATAAAAGCATCTTTTACATTATGTTTACAAGATGGTGGGAGTTTTTTTGTAATAGTTTCGTACTTATTTTTCCAAATAGATTTTTCGTTTTCAAGTGCTTTAAGCTCTTCATATATCGTCATGCAATCCCCTAAAAATTGCATAAGGTCTATTTCTTTCTTTATACATAGATATGACTTGTTCTTTGTCTTTTACTTCTCTTTTGTACCAATCTATATCTTTTTTTAGTTGGATTATCTTTTCTTTTTTATTTCTTCTATCATCGTATTCCACGTATATCATAAAAATAATAAATCCTATAAAAATAACCCACCCTAAACTCATCCGATATCCTCCAGTCTTTTTGTGGCATGGCCCAATATGGTGATATCCTCTTCACTGATCGGTTCCGGGTCGAACGGGTAGTTTTTATTATCGCATTTGGCGATGATCCCGTTAAGCGTTTTGAAAATACGCATAATCATCATATCGCCTTTTTTGTTTTTGATGAGATAGGGTTTCCCGTTTAAAACGGAATTTTTGGATCGATCGATGAAAACGATGTCCTGGCTTGAAAATGTCGGGAACATACTGTTGCTATTGATTTTTACCGCCATCATGTTTTTGATATTGGTATTTGGGAAGAGTGCCGCATCGATTTGGATCATATCGTACGGACCAAAGATATCGATATTTCCATTTCCATCTGAGCTGGCGATATCGGAGTAGTATTGGATGTGTGCCGTTTGTGGCTGGATCATTTTCGACTCTACCCCGTAGAAGATCCATTGCAAATCCGCATCGGTATTTTCTAATGCTATTAATATCTGCTCATAAGGGATTGTTCCACGTCTTTTATATCCGGCAAGGTTTGCAGTTGTCACATTTAATTTATTAGCGAGATCAATATCTTTTCCAATCTCAAAAAAATGTTTCAATCTATCAAATACTGAATCAATATCTACCATTGAATCGCCTTACATTGTTATTTTTAGTTTATGCAATATTCTGCATATTATAGCAATATATTTCCTATTTATAAACTTTTACTGAACTTAAATATACTTTTTGTTATCTAAAAAAAATAAAATCCATTTTTTCTGATGTCAAAACAAGATAACTAATAGTATATTTTTATACGTCTAATAATTCATTTTTTAACTATTCGTTTATTTTAAAAAGGTTTTAATAAGTATTAGTTTATTAAAATGCCGTATTGTCAAAATTTTCAATAACAAAATATTGCGACTATTTGCAATATTTTTCACTAAATCGGAAAAATATTTCTACACTAAGGCATGAGTTTAATGGTTGAGTCCAAAGGGAAACGGGTCGAATTGTTTAGAGTTTCTATGCATATTGACAAAACTCTGTTTGCCAAAAAAATAGGGATATCCTCACGAACACTCTACAGCCGTGAAACAGATTCGTCCGATACAACACATTCAGAGCTTGAAAAAATGGTGGAGATGGGGGCGAACCCTGAATTTTTATTGACGGGAAAAGGACCTATTTTGAGGGAGGGGTTTAAACGTGGAAACGACTAAAACGCAAGAGCCTGAAATCAAATACGTTCCGGTGCAATACGTCATGGATCGTGACGATCGGACGCGGAAGTATTTCGAGAACATGAAGAACTCAAAATACAATCATAACCGGGTGAAGATCGAGAACGGCAAGATGGTCGTCGATCTAAATTATGACGTGGGTGATCGTCATGAAATTTATGAGCTCTACATCGAGGCAGATAACCTTGCCAAAAATACCCACAAACTCGCGGTATACCTGGTGCGTATGCTCAACCGTGATGCCGCCAAACAAAAAACCAACGCTAAAAAATCGTCTCATCGCCATCTCACACGCAACGAAGTGACCTCCGCACGCCTCAAAAACGAGGGGGTTAATGCGCTGTATCTGTATTTGCGTTATGGATCATTTAAACATTACGACCGTGCTGCGTATGTCAAGGCGATTCTTCGCCGGTTTATCGAAGAAAATTCTCTTTTTGGGGTGCAATCGTGATTCTCCTTCTGACCACTGCTATCACGCTTGCATCGCCAAAAGCGAATTTTGTTACGGATCTGTCCAATGTTACGGATGTTACGGGTCTCTTTGTTACTAAGCAAACCTCGTTACCGACGGGATTGTTACCATGTTACGGATTTTCCTCACGTATGTATGCGTAGGCGTGTGCGCATATATGTGCACGTGTAGTTTTTATCCGTAACATGGTTACAACATCGTTCACGCGGGCGTTTTCTTAGTAACACTTTTCTTTTTTGTTTCTCATCTCTATCCGTAACAAAGAGACAAAAACAAAAAAGAGTTAAAAGAGGGGAAAGCCTTCGGATTACCTAAAGGGGTGATTTTCCAAAGAGAGGAAGTTTGCAAAGAACCGACGCTACAGGTAGTGGTCGGTCGTTTGGAAGTTTTCCAAAAATCAAAAAGAGGAGATTGAGATGGCTCAAAGCGGTGGTAGCGAGAGACGGGATGTGTTTGAACTGGCAAGGGGGGTCGATTTCGTCCCGTATGCCGAGGCGTTTTTAGGGGTGGAGTTTACTGATATCCGCGCCCCGAAGTGTTTGTGTCCGTGGCATGAGGACAAGCATCCCTCATTCAGCGTGGATTTGCGAAAGAATAAGGGGAAGTGTTTTAGCTGCGGTGAGGGCGGAACGATCATCGATTTTACCGCAAAGTTGACGGGGAAAACTCCTCTGCAAGCTGCGACGAAGATCGTGGAGGATTTGGGGTTATGAATATTAAAAAAGAAACATCTTGGAATTGTATTGGATTTCAGTTTATGACTGGAGATAGAGAGGAATACCCAAAAAACAAACTTGTTTTATTTTTACCTTGGGCTCATTACTGGATTTATTTTGACAAAGAATATATCAAACCATTCAAGTATGACTATTTTAATTCCTACTCAAATGAAACATACCCACAGTACGCTGAACGAGAATTTGGAATAACTATCTCAGATGGTAATTTTTTGCAAATCAAATATGGGAAACAAGAAGGTTTTTCAAATGGACTTAGTTGGAGCAATATAAAAGAAAACAGATGGTCATGTTTTTTGCCTTGGAAAGAAAAAAAATATATTTATCATCATTTCCTAACTCTTGATAGAAAGTTGTGGTGTGATGTAACAAAAGCATATACATCATGGGAAATCAAAGAGATCCAGCCAAACAAAAAATTTGAATTTCTTGATTTTGATGGAGAAAAAATTACTGCATCATGTACCGTTGAACAAAGAAGATGGGAACATGGTGTCGGATTTTTCAGATGGTTAAAATATTTTAACAAACCAATCATCTCAACCTCTCTTGATCTTCATTTTAGTGCAGAAGTTGGAAAACGTAAGGGATCATGGAAAGGCGGAACTATCGGGCATAGTATAGAAATACTCGATGATGAAAGCGTACAAGAGTGTTTCATGCGGTATTGCGAAAAAGAAAACCTAACTTTTATTGGGTTAGCTGATGAGTGAACAAACCGAACAGCAACGTATCTATCAAGAGCGTCAAAAAGCCTATCGTTACGCTCAGGTTATCAATGAGCAAAGCTCCGAAGAGG